>CAYYHN010000050.1:0-12227 GCA_964471245.1 uncultured Rhodothermaceae bacterium
CACACGTTACGCTCCTGCTCTATGCGCCGCGCGTTGTTTTGGGGCTTGATGCCCTTCGTCTTCCCCCAAGCCCTGCGTGTGCGTCGCACCGCGCCACGCTTCGCCGCTGCCGCAGGCGCACCTGAGGGCCATGTAGGCGTGCAGACCGATACCGCGCCCCTCCGCTTCCTCGCCATTGGCGACTCGATTATCGCAGGTGTCGGTGCACCGACGTTAGCTGACGCACTGGTGGGACAGACGGCCTCCGCTTTGGCAACAAAGCAAACACGTGCCGTCCACTGGCAGGCGCTCGGCCGTATCGGGGCGACCTCCACCAAAGTGCACCAGCGACTGGTCCCGAAGATGCCAGACAAGCCGTTTGACGCCATCGCCGTCTCAGTTGGCGTGAACGACGTGACGTCGCTACAACGCACGAGCGCATGGCGCAGGCATTTGGGTACGCTGCTCGATGCCTTGCATGCTCACTCGCCGGATGCCACCATTGCCCTGATGGGCATTCCGCCCCTGCACGGCTTCCCTCTGCTGCCGTCACCGCTGCGATCCGTGCTCGGATTACGCGGCCAGACGTTTAGTCGCATTGCGCAGCAAGAGGTGGCCAAACGACCATACGCCGTCTTCGTCCCCCTCGACTTCGACCCAACGCCCGACAAGTTCTCAGCCGACGGCTTTCACCCTTCTGTGCCGAGCTACCGGGAATTCGGGCGCATACTTGCCGAACATCTCACCGCAGCGATGGGTCGGTAGGCAACTCAAGTCTAAGCTTGAGTTGAATCGAAGAGACAAGGACAGAATGAAACGACGTCGCGGCGCGTATCCAGCCGTCTTAGACGCTTCGATTCCTCGTCTCCCCAAACTTGAGCGACCTATTCGTCGCGGATCGTTCGTGCGGGATCGACCAAGGCGGCACGACCGGCTTGCATCCCAACCGTGCCCCACGCAATAGCGAAGACGACTACGCTAGCCATCAGGAAGACCCAGACGCTGAGACCAGCGCTGTAGGCAAAGTCATCGAGCCATGCGCGCATAAAGAACCATGCGACGGGCCACGCGATGACGTTGGCGATGATAACGAGTTTGGTGAAATCCCACGAGAGCATCGTCACGATGTCGCGCACGGATGCGCCGAGTACTTTGCGTACGCCAATCTCCTTCCGGCGGCGCTCCGCGATGAATGCCGCGAGGCCGAGCAGGCCGAGGCATGCGATCAAGATGGCCAGCAGCGAGAAGCTGGTAAACACGGTGGCCTCGCGCTGCTCCCGCTCATAAAGGGCAGCGAAGCGGTCGTCGAGGAACGTGCGTGTGATCGGATACGTGGGCACCATTTCAGCCCATGTCTGGTCGATGAACGCCAAGGTCGCAGGCATGTCGGCGGTGCCAAGGCGTACGGCCATCGACGCAACGTTGCGGGGGTTTACGAAGAAGACCGCGGGCTCAATAGCGGTGTGCACGGACGAAAAGTAAATGTCGCGCGCCACGCCCACAACGTTGTACGTGATCGACCACTCATCGCCCGGCCCCTGCACGAACTGCTTGCCAATGGCCTCCTCAGGCGACCAGCCTGCCTTCTGCGCAGCCGACTCGTTCAGGATCAGCGCCGTTTCGACATGTGGATTTTCCTCGGTCGGACGCCCTCCGAAGTCGGTTCCAAAATCCCGCGAGAAGCCTCGACCTGCGACCATGTCGATGCCGAAGGTTTCGAAGTACTCAAAATCAACCGCATTAACCCGCATGAACAGCGAACTGTCGGCAGGGTCGCCTGCGCGGCGGAAGCCTGTCCCTGCGAAGAATTCGTCGGTCGGAATCAGCGAGGCGCTGGTAACGGCGGTGATGTTGGGGTGCTGCAGGAGGCGGTCGCGTAGCAACATGCGCGCATCGGCATCACCTGTTCGGTTCAGCCCATTAATGACAACCGTCTGCTCCTTCTCATAGCCCAGATCGAGCGAACTGGCAAAGCGTATCTGCGCAAATACGACGGCCGTAGCGATGATGAGCACAATAGAGATCGCAAACTGCGTCACGACGAGCACGCGCCGTACCACGCCTGACCCTTGTGTGCTCAGGCGACCTTGCAGGATGGCAAGCGGCTTGGCGCGGGAGAGGAAGAACGCTGGATAGCTCCCGGCAAACAACCCAACCACCAAACCCACTGTAAGCAAACTGAGCGGCACCAACGGATTCGCCAGCAAGCCAAGCTGGAGGGCTTTGCCTGTAAACGCATTAAACCAGGGCAACGCTACCCACACCAAGACCAACGCCAACGCTAAGCTAAAGACCGTCATAACGACCGACTGGCTCAGAAACTGCGTGATCAGTTGGCTTCGTGCAGCCCCAACCACTTTCCGCATCCCAACTTCCTTGGCCCGCAGCGTAAACCGCGCTGTGGAGAGGTTCATAAAGTTGATACACGCGATGATCAGGATAAGCAGAGCGACGGCTCCAAACGTATACACTTGGCGCATCGAGCCGTTGGCTGCCATCTCCAACTCCATCTGCGAATGCAAATGGATGTCCGTTAGCGGTTGCAAATAGAGGCTCAAGGCATTTTGCCCCTCGTTGCGCTGCATAAAGTCAGGGAACTTGGCAGCCAGCGCAGTCGCATTGGTCCCGGGCTGAAGCAACAAATAGGTATACGTGCTCGGCCAGCCCCACGATTGCAACCCATTGATCAAACCCTCGCCGTAGAGGCTTGCCATACTTGGCTCTGAGATCAGCACATCGAACTGGAAATGTGTATTCGAGGGTAGATCAGCCAAGACACCAGAGACAGTTAGATCGGCACGCCCATCAAACGTCAGTGTTTGGCCGATGGGATTGGTTGCGCCAAAGAACTGTGCTGCAACAGATTGGGTAAGGACAACTTGATTGGGTTGTGCCAAAGCCGTTGCAGGGTCGCCTCCTAGCAATGCAAAGTCGAAGACCGCAAAGAAATTTGAGTCGGCAAAGAAGACACCGCTGTAATAGAAGCGTTGGTCATTGCGCGAGAAAAGCTCCTCATCACCGATACGAAACAACCGCGTCGCTTCTTCGACTTCGGGGAAGTCGTTCGCCATGAGCGGGGCGACGACTGCCGTCAACCGTGCTTCCTCAGAATACACCTGCTGCGCCTCGAACACGGCTGTGACGCGCTGAATTCGATCGGCGTGGGTGAAGAAGCGGTCGTAACTCAACTCATCGCGCACGAACAGCGTGATCAGCAGACACACAGCCAAGCCAACAGCCAAACCGAAAATATTGATCGACGTGTCCAGCTTAGCTTTCCGCATGGACCGCAGGGCGACGAGCAGGTAATTTTTCCACATGATGGGACCTCGAGCGATGGGATAGGCGCGCCGACGACGGCGCAGAATGTAGGGTCGCAAAAACCACAGTACGTTCCACCAATACCAGCGTGCAGCATGTGCGGCACCGTGCGTCTGCACGCACGCCTCATACAGTTCGTAGAGGTCGCCCTGAATGTCCTCAAGTAGTTCCGGTGGACAGAACCACGCGAGAAATGCATCTGCACGTTTGGGTGGTAAAGACATAACGTCCTAGGCAGCTTATGTTGGTGCTCAAGAGGATCGAAGACGCCCTTGCACCAACAGTAAGCCGTTTAGCCGATGCTCCATTTGGGCATGAGTTGCCAGAGGCGAGCACGTTCGTCTCGACGTTTTTCGAGGATTAGCTTTCCCGCATCGGTCAGCGTAAAGAGCCGCTTGCGACGGCCACCACGCTGGGCTGTCGCACCGCCCATGCGTGACGTGAGGTACCCCTTCTCGCTCAGCCGATGCAGCGCCGAGTGTACTGCGCTGATCTTGACTGCCCGCCCCGTATGCTCCACAATGGCTGTTTGGATCGCAACGCCATAGGCTTCTGCATACAAGACACCCACCATCAACAGTACCAGTTCTTCGAATTCGCCGAGATTCGTTCCTTTCATTTTGGCGCGCTACGGGTCGTAAAAATCATTAGTTTCATTTTTGCCGAACAAATATACGATATGGATTTATATCTGCCCTATCGCATCTTGGCACAAGCTGTAATAATGCCCTATTAGACGTGGACTAGCATTGGTCTGCCGTAGACGTGCGCGTTAACCTACAGTTCCTACAGACCTACCTACTTGCATATTAGGGTGTAGTGCCTTTCATCTCTTTATGGCGTCGCCAGAGCCATTTGAAGGATTTGTTTTCGATTGTAGCCCTGCAGCGGTGTGCCATCGATGAGCATGAAGGGCACACCGTTTCCGCCTAGGCGATTGTATTGCGCGCGTCCTTCCGCCGAACGCTCGATGTCGTACTCGTAGTACGGAATGCCTTCGGCGTCCATCAACTGGCGAGCTTGTGTGCAATATCCGCACCACTCGGTCGAATACAAGATGACCTGCTCCTCATGCATCGCAGCGTAATCCGGCGGTGGGTCAAAGAAGTTGCGGATGTCACCTCTGTATTGGAAGAGCACCAGCCCAATGCCGATCAAGATGTACTTTTTCACGTCGTCTGGAAAGCAGAATGAGCAGCCCTCGGCAATAGCCTAGTCGGATAGCGCTGCGATACGATCACGTTGCACTGCTTATCATATCGACTGAGCGACGTGCTAGTTTAAGAGGTCATTTGGTAATGGAGGTGGAATATAGCGGCGCTCGAAAGGGTTGATGGCATTCGAGCGCCTCGTTGCTGAGCGCCGCGGCCGTTGGCTCTTGGCTGTTGGCCTTTGGGTCTCGATGCCAACGTCGCACCCCATACAATCCATACCATCAACCATTTCGAGTCTTGCTATATGAGGCAGCAACTTCGGGAGCATTTGTCTCGGTTTATGCCTTGTTGCTGAGATGGCGCTTGGTTTGTTGTTACAAAATGGGTTGCTCACCGTGGCGCTTAAACAATGCGTCCAATAAGGTCGTGTCTTCGTCTACACCGCCGCTGTTGAAGACCTCGATTTCTATCGAGGTGTCGGCAAAGAACTCTATTTCCCAGCGCTCACCGGGAACAGCAACAAGAACCATAATTGCGTCAGCCGTATTGTGTGCGAGCGAGTACGCAATACGTTCTTGTTCAAGTCGATTGAGAAAATCGAGCAGCTTTTGCATTGAGCGTTTCAGTGGGTCGTGTTGCTCGCTGCCATTGGATCGAGGCAGGGTCGAGCTTGTTACCGTCGCTCTGGTGAGTTTTTATACCACTCGATGCGGCTACAGTGCTTGCAAACCAATATTGTGGCACTTGGATTGGTCCAGTCGAGACCCAGAAGCGACATGCCAGCAGTGTTGAGTTGTGCTTGGCTGATGTCGAACTGGTCGTGGCCGCATTGCAAGCACGTAACCGGATGCCCATTTTGAGCGAACCGTCCGGGCGCGTTGGCTTGGCGGGTGGCTTGGGCAGCGCGTTTGAGGCGGTCCACTAGGTTGCTCATGGCACGTGGCTTGGTCTTGTTGAGCACTAGGCGTCTTCCACGGTGACGGCCGTGCCGTAGGCCAGCATTTCTGCGGCTCCACCCATCACAACTGAGGTGGCGATGCGCACCGATACGATGGCGTTTGCACCGAGTTTGAGGGCATCTTCCATCATGCGCTCTAAAGCTTCTTCACGGCTTTGCTCTAGTAATTCACCATAGGCCTTGATCTCGCCGCCTATGATACTTTTAAGGGCGGCTCCGATGTCCTTGCCCACGTGCCGCGCGCGAATGGTGTTGCCCCGAACCAAGCCGTGCGTAAGCACAATCCGTTTGCCGGGAATGTTGGGTGTAGTGACGATCATCATGGCGCAGCCTCGCAAGCGGAGTGTTAGGGACTTGTGCGTGCAACCTAACGACCGAATTCGTTAATGGCAAGCAAGCCGTCAGCGCACAACGAGGAATGTGCCCGTATGCATGGTTCGCGAGCCTGCGAGTCGCCAAGCATACAAGCCGGGAAGCAAGTGCTCTAGATCGAGGTCAACATGTTGGATGCCGGGTGCTTTGGGGCTGAGCGCATAGGTTTGTTTTAGGCGACCGCGAACATCGTAAACCAGCAAGGTGTAGCTACCGGGCTGCTGTTGCGTCCACGTCAGAGAGCAACGGATTCGGCAGGGGTGTGGCACGATGGAAACATGCGATGCAACGGAAGGTGTTGGCGTCGCCTCGCGATGGGTAAGCACTTCAGGCGGGGCAAGGACGCGGTAGGGCTCAAAGTATCGGAACTTGGGGTCCGTAGCGTAAACAGCATTGGCTTCTTCGACTGAAACGCCAGAAATCTCCCAAATCTCGTCGGCTCCCCACGGAAACGGCATACTGCTGCGTACAAAAGCGTTGAGCGCGTTTTGAATAGCGCCGATCTCGCCTGCATCCGCCCCATTCTCTACACCAACTTGGACCAGTCCGCCAAGGAAGCGCGGAGCATCAACCTGCACCGTATCAGCTAGCGCTGTGTTGGAAGCATAGCCAATGACAACGTGCGGGCCATCGGTGCGCGGCAAGCCCATCGTCGCCGGGTGCAAGCTAAATTGCCACACACGTTGCGCATTCGGGAGCAGCGTTTCTGTTGTTTGCTGCGTGCCGCACGGCAACGCATCTCGTGCATCAAAGTCACCGAAACGGAAGGCGACCAAACAGCCTAGTTGGCCGCGCAACGTGAGGGCTTCGGCACTGGTATTGGCTATGGTCACCGAGATGGCGATACGCTCACCATACGCATAGGCCCTCTGGTCTGTCGCAACCGTCAGCACACCCTGAGCCAGCGCCGCGATAGGAGCGAGCAAGAGGGCTAGAAGGTAAGCAACGCGGCGCAGCATGAGAGTGGCAAAGTGGTACAGCAATGTGCGCGATCCAACACGCTGCTGCGCTTCTGGTTCGCCTACCAGAGTGCTTTTCTCGTGGTCGTTTATGCCGTGTCGCTTTGTGCAGGTGCATACCAGTCGATCTTGCGCGAGAGGTACATGAACGCAGCCAAGACGATGAACAGGCCGAGGCTGCCAATCAGGAGCGCGTAATCTTGTAACTGAAGCACCGTGTAGATGAAGCCATACATCAGCGTCAACATGCCTGCGGTCAGCAGCGTCAGACGCCTACTTTTGAACAGCACGATGGAGTAGAGCGTGATCAGGACCGTGATGGCAATGCTCGATAGAATGAAGGCGATATTGAAGGTGAGATGCTCGGAAATTGACAGCAACAGTACATAAAAGATGGACAACGCAAATCCGATCATGATGTACTGAATCGGGTGGATGCGCGTGGCATTCATGACTTCAATAAAGAAGAACGTCACAAACGTCAGTAGGATAAACATGATGGCGTATTTCGCCGACCGGGTGGCTTTCTGATAGGCGTCGACGGGCATCAGTAGCCGTACACCGAAGGCCGACTCGGCAATGCTGTGTTGGCGCCCAAGCCATGCTTGCGGGTAATTGCGGTTTAGGTGCAGCACCTTCCACGTTGCTGAAAACCCTTCAGGGCTTACCGAGCGCTCGTCAGGCAAAAAAGCTCCGGCAAAGCTCGGATCAGCCCAAACGGATTGCAGCGTGACGTTCGTCTCTTGACCCAACGGCATGAAATGGAGTGCGCGGCTGCCATTCAGGTTCAGTTCAAAGCCAAACGAATACCTTCCATCCTCCGCGCCATCCGACGATAAAAGGTTGATGGGTGTCGTAATGCCGGATTCAACGATGTCATTGGTCGCTGTACCGGGGCCAAATGCGTACATTTGGCCTTCCCATTGCAAGGTCACTGCGTCGTTGATGCCGCGTAGATCTGGCAAGCCTACCGTAATGGCGGCATCATCCCACAGCACATTTTCGGGCGAAATATCGAACGTTGAAAAGTCAGGTTCTGCAAAGGTGCCGGAGACGTTGAGATTGGTCGTGTATACGACGACCTCGTAAATGCTTCGATAGCGGACTTCGGGCGAGACGGTTCCAGAGATGTCTAAAGCATCAGGCAAAAAGTAAGCGTAGCCTGTCCGTTCGACCAGATCGCCGTCGCTGGTTTCGAGCAGGTAGGTATAGGGAATAGACAGAATAGGTCCAGCCAGTCGTTGACTCTGGCTCCATGACGAACTCACCTCCGTCACCACGCTCTCCCGAAGTTGGGAGCGTTCCCGAATCAAGGACTCAATCATCGTCACGGGGATCAGGAGTAGGAGGATCAAGATCGCAATGGTGATAATCCGCAGCGTGATCGATCCTCGAATCCACTGCTTGATGCGGTCGAAGTTGGATTTGATCTTCGGTTCCATAGGGCAACCGTGGTTGGGTTCAACAGTCAGGACAGGACAGGTTATACCTGAGGAGCAGATCGGTGCATATCCTCAAATCAAGTGTTCTAGGCTTGACTTCCTGTATCAGGCATAACATTAATCTATTACTTTATAATGCAAAGTTCTTTTTGTTGTTTCGGTGTGGGGATAAGAAAGCAAAAAAACATGCTCAAAGAATGCCCATATCACGCAGGATGTGATGTGTAAGGTCGCGTCGTAGAGGTGCTTGCTCGGCGGTTTCCATGTCCATGTTGAGTGCGAAGTACCATACGCGGTCGCCCTGCTCCACATAGCCGACATACCAGCCCGTGTTGGTTGCAGTTGTCCAGCCTGTTTTCGCACGGACGAGAGGTGTTGCGGTGGCCTCTTCTACCATAAGGCCGCGCACAGATGCCATTGTTTGTGGTGCAAATGGCAGATTGCCTTCATAGAGGCGTGCAAGAAAGTCTACTTGTTCAAGAGCGCTGATGCGTAACCCTCCGCTCAGCCAAAACAAGTCGATGCCGCCGCTAATATCATGATTGCCATACCCGATGCGCTCCAGCCACGTCTGCATGCGGGCTGTTCCAATCTCCCGCGCCACAGCCTGATAGTACCAGACAACGGAGTAGCGAAATGCCGTCGTCATTGCATGATCTCGGTTCCATGTTGCGATACTGCGTTCGGTGCCATCCCATGGAAAGACAACGCTCGTGTCAGCCAGGACGCCCGTCTCTAGTGCAATGAGCGAGTTTGCAATCTTAAACGTTGAGGCCGGGAGATAGCGTGTTTCAACGCGGGCAGCGTTGTGCACGAGGTACCGCCGCTCGCTAGGGTCGTAGAGGACGAAGCAACCTGTCACACCAGCATCCGCGAAGACTGCAGCGAAAGCTGCTTGCTCCTCAAGTATGGGTTCAGCAGTAGGCTGAGAGGGTTTGGGATCAGAGGCGCAGGAAGCGAGGACAAGTGCAGCGAGCAGGAATGTAGCGCAGCGTATACATTGCATCATGAACCACGGGGGTCAGGTGGACGAAGAGATGCAACGTACGGTGTGGACTTCGCTGAAGGCAAGCCGGCGTAAGCAGTATGACGCTAGCAGTGCAACCCCATGTGTAGCTACAGAAGTCACCAGAGCCAACTATTCATAGCGCAAGGCATCCACAGGGTTGCTCAGTGCGGCGCGTAGCGCTTGCCAACTGACGGCCAGCAACGCGACGAACAATAAGAAACCGCCTGTAGCGAGGAAGATGCTAGGTCCAAGGTCAATGCGGTAGGCGAAGCCGTCGAGCCAGCGGTTGGCAGCGAGCCATGCAAGGGGGGTGCCCAGCACAAATGCGAGGGCGACAAGGCCCAAGAAATGCCGCGCGAGTAAGAGAAGTAAACTCGGTACCGAAGCCCCCATGACTTTGCGCACCCCGACTTCCTTGGTGCGACGCGCCGTAGCAAACGCCGCAAGCCCCACCAATCCCATGGCAGCAATAAGCAGTGCCAGTATCGTGAAGGCGCTGACCAGTGTGCCAACGCGGTGTTCGGCTTGGTACATCGCGTTGTAGCTATCATCCAGAAAACGATAGGTGAATGGGAAGGCCGGCGAGAATTGAGCGAAGGTGTCTTCAACGAACGCGACCGTCCCCGCAACATCGGTGGGCTGTAGCTTCACGAACACGCGCTGGTGCGTGAACCAGCCGGTGCCGGGCATCAGCGCGAGCGGTTGAATGGCATGGTGGAACGAGTCGAAGTGAAAGTCTTGGACGACGCCCGTCACACGTAGGTCGCGCCCATAGAATGGAAAGCGTTTGCCAATTGCCGTCTCCCAACCTAGTTGCTGCCGAAGCGTTTCATTGATGAGTACCCCCTCGGTTGCGTCGGAGGCAAGCGAGGCATCGAAGGCACGGCCTTCCACGAGCTCAAGGCCAAACAGGTCGAGATAACCTGGCTGGATGCGCGAGCGATACACGAGCAGCTCGGCTCCATCGGGTGCACCTTCCCAGTCGCGCGCACGCGAGGCTGCGGCAATACGTGTCGGTTCGTTGGTGGCTGCGGATACGCCAAGGACACCGGGGTGCTGGTTGAGTGTGTGGCGTAGGGCGTCGAACTGCGTATGCAGTGCCTTGTCTTCGATGTCAATGGCGAGCACGAGGTCGCGGTCGAGGCCTGTGGGGGCGTGTTGCAAGAAATGCATCTGCCGCTGCGTGACGAGCGCTCCTGCCACAAGCACGGTCGTAATCGTGAACTGCGCCAAGACCAACCCATTTCGCAGCCGTGTGCCCCCCAAGCCTCGCGGCCCCGATGGTTTCAGCAACCGGACCGGATGATAGGCCGACAACGCCCACGCCGGATAGCTGCCTGCCAATACACCTACGCCCAATCCTACCAGCAGCAGCACGAGGGTAAAGGCATCAGGTGCAGCGCCTAGCAGCGCAAGTGGCTTACCGGTAAGGTTGCTGAAACTGGGCAGGAGCAACGAGACCAGCGCAAGCGCTAGCACCAACGCGCCCACTGACGGGACCACTGCCTCGCTCATAAATTGTGCGACCAGTTGGCTACGCTGTGCGCCTAATGCCTTGCGAACACCGGCTTCACGCGTCCGCGTCAGGGCACGGGCGACGGCGAGGTTGATGTAATTGACGCAGGCAATCAGCAGGATAAGCACGGCGATGACGCCAAAGAGGTAGACATAGCGGATATTTCCATTAGGGCCAAACTCGCCGTTCAGTTGGGAATGCAAGTGGATATCCGTGAGAGCTTGCGGGGCAAATGCCGCTTGGGCTGTTCCCGCGTTTGCAGTCGGGGTATCCTCATGCAGGTACGCTTTGGAGAGTGCAACCAACTGCGCGGTAAAATCTGCTTCGGTGACTTCAGGATGCAGCCGCACATAGGTTAAGTAGCTGTTGCTATCCCACGCGGTCAGATAGGCCGCCAATTCGTGTGAGGTGCTGGCCGGGACGAGGAAGTCGAAGGTGAAGTGGCTGTTGGCAGGCACATCGGCGACGACACCAGTGACTTGCATGGTCTGTGCGCCGTTGTGATGTTCGCCAGTATGCGTCAGCGTCACGAGTTGGTTCAGCGGATCTATGTCGCCAAAGTATTTCTGTGCCAACGAGGCTGTTAATACGAGAGCATTAGGAGCGTTGAGCATGGTGGCGGGATCGCCGAAGAGCACCTCGAAGTCAAAGACCTCGAAAAAGTGTGGTGCTACGAACAAGCCCTCTTCGTAGAAGCGTGCCTTGCCATGCTCCACGAGCGAGCGCGCCTTAGCAAACTGCGTCGCTGTAGCCACCGTTGGTGCCTCTGCCATCAACGCGGCAGGGAGCGGCCCCGGCGTCACGGCCCATTCGGTCGTACCACGAAAGTTGAGCCCCGTGTTCGACTTCACCACGCGGTAGATCCGGTCGGCTTCGGCGTGAAAGGTGTCGTAGCTTAGCTCAAAGCGCAGGTACAGACCAATCAAGAGAAAGCACGTGAGGCCAGCCGCAAGCCCAGCGATGTTGATGAACGCGAACCCTTTCTGGCGTTGGAGCAGCCGCCAAGCAAGTTTAATGTGGGTTAGAAACATGGTCTGATACAAGGTGTGGCAACAGAAGATGCTGTACCGATGTCAAACACCATGCCTGTAGGGTTTGAGTGCCCCAGAAAGAGGGTAGGAGCGATTAGGCTTGTTCGTGACTGTTCGAATACGAACACTACGCGGTCATCTGCGCACAGCTGATTCGCTTAGATCTGCTTGATCATTTGGTGAAGTAGCCAAGTCGTCTGTGTTGAGTAGGGGAGCCAAGTGGTCGCCGAGTCGCTGGGCAATGAGGCGGTTTGCTAAAGCGCTTGGATGGCTGTCATGCGGCAGGTTGGTATGCTCGGGCAGACTGTAATCGAGGGCGAGGTCTACGGTTTTCATCTCGTGCTGATGCGCAAACTTCAGCATGGCATCACCTCCATTGATGTTGGCTAAGACAAACTGAGCGCCGTGCTGCTCGGCAAGCGTGGCAATTTCTAGCACGAGCGCTTCTGAGACGGCTGCGCTTTGGTGCCAAGCAGCTTCAACCTG
>CAYYHN010000051.1:0-12080 GCA_964471245.1 uncultured Rhodothermaceae bacterium
CGGGCTCACTACTGCGCGCTACGATGATGCCCGCATCTTCAGCATCGGTGGTGACATGTCCTTTATGCTTCCGGGTGCGTTGCAAGCCACCCTTAGTGCTACACTCCGCAATGGCACCCTGACGGATGCCGATGCTGCTATCCCATACTTCGCCGATGTGCAAGCAGAAGGCATAGTTTCGTGGGCTTTTGCGCAAAACAGAGGTCTCCTACAACTCATCACTCATGTCGAAGGCCCGCGTAGCATTGCCGTTGCAAGCAGAGAAGAAGTGCCAACGTTTGTAGACCTCGATGTTCTCGCTCGTGTTAACGTAACACCGTCGATAGCGCTGTTGCTTCACGGGCAAAATCTGTTGGGTCAGCAAGAAAGGTGGGAGAATTATCCGGGCATCGAACGTATTGTTTCAGGTGGCGTGCGTATCCGATGGTAAGCGAGGTTTTCTTTGGCTGTTTAGCAAATTACCTTATCTTAATTTAACCCCGTACGCACATCGAGTACTGCTCGGTACTCTTTTCAAGCACCTTCTATGGCCTCCATTACACAGGAACAGGTGGCAGCCGCCTTGGCTGAGATCATCCAGCAAGAACTAGCTCATGGCGAACCTGTGGATCTGCCCGGCTTTGGTTCATTCCATATTGAGCACAACCCGAGCCAATTAGAGGAGAAAGAGGACGGCGACTTTGTCATCAAGCCGCCCCAAGACACCGTTGTGTTCACACCATCTCACTAAGTGCGGTGCGTGCATGTGTCGAGTCTGTATAATCTGCTCGACCGTTTTGTTTGGTAACAAACCAGAGGTAGTATGTCAGACTTTCTTGTAACGCAGCTTGCCGAACGTCTGGGAACGGATCCAGATACCGCTAAAGCCGCGCTAACCGCGTTACTGGACGACATGCACGGCGAATTGGCTCTTGGTCATGCCGTCACAATGCCGGGTGTCGGCACGTTCCGTCAAGATATCACTGGCGTCACGTTCACACCAGATGTCAACCTGATCGATGCAGTCAACATGACGTATTCCGGGCTCGGCAATCTAAGCCTAGATGCCGCTGGTGGTCCTATCGCCGAATTGCCCCCAACGTCAGGAACGCCGTCTGGCGGCCTTGACTTCATGGATCCTACTGCTTTTGAGCTGCCTCCCAGCGATGAGGCAGAGCACCTCGCACTGAATCCTGCCGAGCGCGCTACGGAGCTACCCGAGCGAGAACGTCTTCCAGAACTGCCCCCACCCAAACTTGCTGCACTACCGCCCGCCCAAATGCACGAGCCGGAACCGCCTCCCTCCGAGTTAGGAGACTTGTCATTTGATGATGTGCAAACACTTGACGACCTCGTCCTCCCAGACCCTTTTGCAGCATTACCAGCAGAAGAAACCCCCTCTTCTGCCCCACAGGAGGTGCCTGATGAAGAATTCGACCCATATGCTGAGACTACTCTTTTTGTAGATTCCCCACCGCAAGCGTCACAAGAAACTGGCCTTCCTGGTACTGATGCAATCTTGCACCCAGAGTTGTCCAACGCTGCTCAAGATGAAGCTGAAGAAATCGCAGGCACACCGTATATAGACGAAACAGACCCATCTGGCTACGATGAGACCGTCTTAATGCCCGCCTTTTCACAAACGGACACGCCTTCACAGCCAGAAGAACCTGCAGACGGCCTGTCATTTCTTGCACCTGAACCAGAAGAAAGCCCAAACCTATCATTCCTTCCCCCACTCGACGAGCCGGAAGAGAATGCTGAGGGTAATATGGATACGACGTGGCTAGAACCAGCCTCATCTTCTGATGACGCATTGCATCCACTCGGTCCAGCGCCAAAACAAGAGATGGAAGAGGCTGATTTCTCGGTGATGCCTCCGCTTGACCCTACCGCACTCGAAGAGCCCAAACCATTTGACTTTATTGAGGGGTTTTCGGAACAAGAGGAACCTGGTGTCGCCCTACCCGATGTGAGCTTTTCGCTACCATCCCTCGAAGCCGAAGAAGGTCTTGCCCCAGCTCCAAGGGACGAACCTGACACTGATATTCCCCTTCCTCCTACGATGGTCATTCCTGAGATTGACCAAGGATCAAAAAGTTCTAAGGAGCAAGACCGCCGCCCTTTGTTTTTGATTGGAGCGCTAGGGATGGTGCTGGTCGTGGTCTTGGCTATGCTAGCTTATCAGTTCCTAATTAAAGATCAACCTGATACACCAGCCATTGCTGAGGACCCAACGAGCCAAACAGAAACGCCGCCAACGGATCCAAGTACTTCCGCCTCCCAAGGAAATCCTGAAAATGGAGCAGCCGAAGAAGGTACATTAGACAACACCATCACTCAATCAGGCAACGGCTCCTTCTCTCTGCCCTTCATGGGCGGCATTGATTTTGCACAAGGAGGATGGACTGTGATCATTGGTTCTGAAACACTCTACTCGCGTGCGGCTGCTAAAGCCGCAGGATTCCAACAGTTGGGTCAGTCCATCACCATTCTTCAAGGTCGGTCAGATGGCCTCACGCGCTACCGCATTGCGCTTGGTCAGTTCCAAGGTGCGAGCGCTGCCGACCGTTTCCGCCGCCAAAACGCCAACCAATTGCCCGATGGAGCGTGGGTTCTCCGCATCCGGCCGAGCATGCGGTATAACCCATAATAGACGTTGTGCCAATGTCGATCTTAATGCAGCTGCAGGATTCTTTAGCGTCTCAAGACACAACCATGGTTGCAGAAGCAGCCACAGAAACTACAACGTTTATCGATACGCTGATGCTTGGGGGGTATATCATGATCCCCATCATTCTGCTATCCTTTCTTACCCTGTACCTTTTTGGTGAACGCCTCTACGTCATCCGAAAAGCACAAGCGAACCCCAAACGTATTACGGAACGCATCCGTGACTACGTGCAAGCAGGAGATATTGGCGGAGCCAAAGCGTTTTGTGAGGCTCAAGATACCCCCATCACACGTATCCTGATGCACGGCCTTGAACGCCTTGGCCGCCCTATCGCAGAAATTCAAGACGCAGTACAAGCTTCAGGTAAACACGAAGCTTTTGAACTGGAAAAGCGAACAGATCTTCTGGCGAGTATCGCCGGGATTGCGCCGATGCTTGGTTTCCTTGGGACAGTGACAGGAATGATTCGTGCGTTCCAGCAAATCCAAGGGCTACAAGGCAATGTCAACCCAAGCGTCCTCGCGGGTGGTATTTGGGAAGCATTGCTTTCTACCGCAGCTGGTCTCGTTGTGGGCATCCTCGCCTTTTTCTTCTACAACTATTTACTCGGCCGTATTGGCCGCTTAGTTAATGACATGGAGCGTTCAGCAACCGACTTCATTGACTTGCTTCAAGAACCTGCGCCTCCGCCGCGCCCGATGGCACGTTACTAGCCACAGGTCCTTATTCGCACGTTCACTTGTTTGATTGCCGCAACCATGTCTTTCAACTTCTCTTCTGAGCGTAAACGGTTAACGACCTTCAGCTTATCTGGTCTTGCCGACATTGTGCTGTTGTTACTCATTTTTTTCCTACTCACCTCCAGCTTTATTCCTCAGTTCGGCATCCAAGTGAACTTGCCCGAAGCGAACGCAGCAGCAACTACGCAGAGCCAACACATCACCGTTGCCATCACGGATAAAGGCCAGTACTACGTTGAGCAGGAACTAGTGCCTAAAGACGGGCTCCTCCAAGCGATCCAGTCTCGGTTGGGTACTTCAGGAAGCACTGTGCAAAACGCACTCGTCATCCGGGCTGATCGAGATGCTACCTACGAACAATTCGTGACTGTTGCCAACATTGGCAAAGCGTTAAACCTGCGTGTTCTTGGCGCGACGGATCGCATCGCCACCCGCTAAGGTATGTGCTGGCAATTGGATCGTGAACCGACTGCCCTGCCCGGGACGACTCGTCAAATCAATAACTCCACCGTGCGCCTCAACGATGTGTCGCACAAGTGACAGCCCAAGGCCGGTCCCCTTTGTGTCGTGTACGTCACCCGAGGTTACGCGGAAAAACTTCTCGAATACCTGTCCGTGATCGGCTTGGCGAATGCCCATGCCTTTATCCTCGACAGATAGTGCAACGCCTTGCACCACTGCACGCGCTGAGACGTTCAGCACCCGCTCCTCCTGACTGTACTTGATGGCATTGTCCACAAGGTTGATAAGCGCTTCTTTTAAGGCCTCTTCATCGCCGAGCACTTCAGGCAAATCATCTTCAATATCCACGTTTACCTCAAATTGCTCACGCGCCAAAGTATGATGGTATAGTTCCATCACTTGCTCGACAACATTGCCCACCTTCATGGGTACCTTCCGAAATTCCTTTTTCCCAGCCTCAATTTTTGAGAACGTTAGAATGTTGTCGATAAGGCGCGTTAAGCGTTCGGCTTCCGTCCGAATGATCTCATAGTACGACTTTCGCTTCTCCTCTGTCCGGACCCGATTGAGTTCGAGTGTCTCGACATACATACGAATCAGAGCGAGCGGTGTGCGGAGTTCGTGAGAAACGTTAGAGACAAAGTCCGACTTAAGTTGCGCCAGCACCATCTCGCGGCGAACACTTCGGTACACAAACCACACGCTGAGGCTCAGCACCACACCGAGGACACCGACGAGGACGAAGCTGCCACGCAAGCGGTCATCGACGAGTTGCTCTATGGTTTTGCCCTTGAGTTGCACACCAACCACGATGTCGGGCAAGAGCCATACGGCGCGTTCTCGCTTGGCATCGCTACGTGCCAGTTCGCCTGTAGCGAAGAGTGGCTCGTCGGTGTCCGTACGGAAAACGCCAAGTTCAAAGGAGCCGCGCGCCACCTCTTGCATTTTCGGAACGATGATCGTCTGCACAAATGCGTTGGTATTGATCTCGATGCCAAGGAGCGTGAACAGATTCGTCGTGTCCGGCGCAAAAGCCAACAGCAGGCCGTCGCCTTCTAGCATCACGGGCTTGAGTTGCTGATAGCCAATCTGCTGCCGATCGATCAGCTTCTGTATGTCAACTTCGGACAGGCTTACAATGGTAGGTTGTCCCAACAGCGAATCATCAGCGGTTTTGCGTACCCACTGTCGCTCCGCATCGGCCAAATAAATAGAGGCGATGGCTGGATTATCGTTGATGATGGCATTGAGCTTAGCTGCCAACACTTCGTTCGGGTCGGGCTCAGGATCCCAGCCTAGTTGGGTTGCATTTGACGTAAGGCGCGCCCAGTTGTCTGCGACTTCCCATGCGTGTTGGTTAACCGAATAGAGTAGGGTCTCTAGTTGTTGTTCGTAAATCGACTGGAGGATCTCTTCATCTTGATCGAGTGAGTTTAGCTGATATGACAAGACCGCGACTGCTGGAAGCAGCACAACTAGGAACAGCAACAAACCGATACGTTGAAGACTCGTCATGGCATTGGGATCACTCAGCTTTTTATCAGTTTACCTACGCCGTACCATGAACCAAAGTTGTCACCACATGTCATGAAGCAGACTTTCCGCAACATAGGACCGCAGACACAGCCTTGGCTAGAAGAGATTAGCGTCCATACACAAGTCGACTTGGCAGCGCTGGGAAGCGTGTTTGCATGGAAGCTCATCAAGCAACGACACCCCGAAGCGACACGCGTGCTACTTTACGCTTTAGAAGGTGCACTTCGTGATTGCCACTGGCAAGCCCTCCCTGCTCATATAAAGGCACAACTCAATGCTGCAGCCGATGCCCCTATGGACATGAGCTATCCACGAACCTCTGACAGTGATTAGCTTAGCTACTCATACGGCCAAAGGTTTGAGTCAAATGCCGTAATCCAGCAGCTACATCATCACCGATCTGATAGCTTTGCAGGCGCCATGCCCAGTTGCCACTGCCTTCACCCGGCGTGTTCATGCGAGCAGCGGCACCGAGTCCCAGAAGATCTTGCACTGGAAAGACCACCATATCGGCAACAGAGGCCATTAGGGCGCGAATAAATGCCCAGTGCATGGCTGGCTCGCGTTCGAGGTGTAGGTAGTCGCGGCAGTAGGCATGCGCTCGCTCGATGGCGGCAGCATCCTGCGTACTTGCCGTATTCGTCCACCAGCCAACGACAGTATCATTGTCGTGCGTGCCGGTATATGCGACGAGATTCTGCTGGTAATTGTGCGGTAGAAATTCGTTGGAGGGATCGCTATCAAACGCAAACTGCAAGATTGCCATACCCGGAAAATCGAACTGCTCCATCAAGTCAGTAACACCCTGCGTAATAACCCCTAGGTTTTCCGCGATGACGGGCAGCTTGCCGAGTGCCTCCTCGAGTTGGCTAAACAGGTCAGCACCGGGGCCGTCAACCCAGCGGCCATTAATGGCGGTATCTTCCTCGGCAGGGACTTCCCAGAAGGCTTCGAACCCACGGAAGTGGTCCAAGCGCACCAAGTCAACTTGCTCTAGCACCTTGGCGAACCGGCGAATCCACCAATCGTAGCCATTGGCTTTCATCACATCCCAGCGGTAGATCGGATTGCCCCAACGCTGGCCCGTTTCGCTAAAATAGTCCGGGGGAACACCTGATACAACGATGGGATTCCCGTCATCTTGCAAGTAAAACAAGTCGCGATTGGCCCACACGTCTGCGCTATCGTGTGCCACATAGATGGGCAAATCTCCAAAAATGCTGATTCCCTTGGCTTTGCAATGCGCGTGCAGAGCGTCCCATTGGCGAGAAAAAAGGAATTGCCAGAATTTCTGCATGGCAATGCCTTCTGCATGCGTCTCGCGTGCGGCTGCCATTGCCTCAGGGTCGCGGGCTGCTAAGGCAGGGTCCCACTCGGTCCACATGACGCCGTCGTGTGCATGCTTCAGCGTCATGAAGACGGCGTAATCATCTAGCCATGATTCTTTTTCGCAAAAGGCATCGAAGTCAGCCGCCGAAATGGTTCCCTCACCAGCTTTGAACCGCTCATAAGCTTTGGCAAGAAGTCCGAACTTATAAGCCTGCACAGGCTCGAAGTCGACGTGGTCAATTTTAAACTGAGGCAAATCAGACCAATCATCCTCTACTAGCAAGCCATCGTCCTTGAGTCGATCGGGGCTAATGAGCATGACATTGCCGGCGAAGGTCGAGAGGCCAGCATAAGGCGAGTATCCGTACCCAGGTGGCACCAACGGCAACACTTGCCAAACAGACTGCTTGGTATAGGTCAGGAAGTCAACAAATTGGTAGGCGGAAGGGCCTAGATCGCCGATGCCAAAACGGCTCGGTAGCGAAGTGATATGCAGCAATACGCCACTCGTGCGCGCCATAAGATACTCTGTAGACTGATTTTGAACGGCATGCAACGACAACGACAGGCTGCATGCGATAAAAGCATGGTAATGTAGGAGGCCGCTTGCTCTTTCGCTCGCTTTTTACCCGACACGGAAGCGCTCTCGCCAGTCTATTCGACAAGTTTTTACGTTGTATTGCCCGGTACTTGCTACCTATCCAAAGCGTAACCTCACCCTTTCTCAGACGTATGTACGGCCAATATTCTTTCCATTTACAACACAGCGATGTCTACTTCGGTCTTTACTCCGCTCCAATCAGCCGATTACGCGTTCCTGATTGGCCTCATCGAAAGCCCCATCACGCTGACCGACGACGAGAAACTGCGTCGACTCGCCGAAGAAGCAGCCCACGATGACACTGGCATCGCACGCGAAGCACTTGATCGCCAGTTGCTCAAGGAGATTCGCTACCTTGGCAGTTCAGAAATTGGCTATTGGACTCGCTCGCTGACTGGTCAAGAGCCGGGGACCTCGTTCAATAGTATTATCCAAGACGTTGCAAAAGCACTAAAGGTTAAAATTGCCTTTCTAGGAACCGAACGGGAGCAGATGGAAGCACTCGTCGAGGCCTATGTTACTAAAGCTTTTGCCGACTTATCTCCGGCCGAGCAACAAAAGATGCTTGAGTCGCTAGGAATTGAGCGCAAAGCTGCCGCCGACTTCCTGAAGCGTTCAGCTGGTGTTTTTGCGCTGCCATTACTGCTGCAAGCCTTCAGTGCCATTGTCGTTGAAGGGCTTATCAAACGCGTCATCTTTGGCAGCATTGCCAAAATTATCGGCTCACAACTGGCAGCCCGCCTCTTCACGTTCGTTGCAGGACGTTTTCCGTGGTGGCTGGGCTGGATCGGGCCAGCGGCGTGGACGGTTTCGATTGGCTGGACCGTCTTCGACCTGCAAGGCCCCAATAAACGCAAGACCATCCCCATCGTCCTTTACCTCGGCCTCTGCTCCCTGCGCGACCGCTATGGTGTCTCACCTGCTTCTAGTGAGCCCGATCCGTCCGCTTCTTCCGAGGCTTCTGCGCCGTCGTCGGATGAAGCCGATGAGGCATCCGCATCCGACGCCTGAGTAGCTAATTCAAGGTCTTCTTCTACCTCCTTCGCCGCAGCGGCTAACATACCATTTTGCAGCATAGAATCGGCTTGAAGTTGACTAAGCTCTGATGACATCAGATCGTCTTCCCCTTGCAACACTACCTCGGACACAACGGTTAACTCGTCTTGAGGGATCTCTGAGGATTCTTCAGCTTCTGATTGGGGCTTAAAAACGGCATCAAATGCTGCATGACACGCCGCGAGCAGTTCGTCGGCAAGGGTCGCGGGGAGGTCGTGGATTTCTGCACTCCCCAAATCGGGTGCCCCAGCGGTGTCGATGTAGAACGACTTGAGTTTGAGACGGCGCTGGAAAAGTGATTGATCGAGAAAGAAGACTTGGAAGCGGTGGACCGGGACAACCCAAAAGCGCTGCTTGATGACGCCGCGCTCGACGAACAGGTGCGTGCCATCAAAAGCGTAGCGATGGTGCTTCCACGCGAGCCACGCATAACACCAGATAAACGGCAAGGCGATCAAACCCCACAGCGCAGACGACCACCAGTAGTACAATGCTGCAATGCCGACAAGCAAGGTAACCGAGTACCGAATGCCGAGCCTGCGGATGTGCTGCACCGAAACGTGGCGTATGGACTCAGGCCATGTGAAAGGGTGGATGGCCGGTGCTAATTCCTCGATTTCAGTCTGCTGTGCGAATGGAATGACTACAGCTGGCCCGCGAGATTCTTCGACACCCATCGTCTGGACGCTCATCTTGAACCATCCGAATCGCCGCATCGCTGGGTTGGAGCGTAGGATAAGTGCTTGGATCTTGCTACGCGGGATGGTGCCCTCCAGCACAGTTAGCAAGCCGTGGCGCTTGTGGAGCTTCGTTTCCTCATCGCGCAGCGTAAAGTTGTAATAGCGTGTAAACGTAGTGATGATGCCTGCAAGCCAACTCATCAAGGCTGCCAAGATGACGGCAACCGTGGCTGCCAACCAAGGCGACTCGGTGATGTACGTGAAGACTGGCGCGAAGGTATCGCGGCGCAGCGAATCGACGAGGACCTCAGTATCGGGCTCCCAGTATTGCAAAACTGAGAAGGCAAGCGCGATGTAGACGAGTGAAAACTTGTACATGCCCGCCAGCACCACCCGCCTCGGGCGCATGCGGTAGAGCAACGTGCCAACTTCTTCTGTTTCCGCAGCTGCTGGTGCATTGCTGATGTCGATGGTATCAGTCAATGCCGAACCAACTTCAGGCGTCGGTTGCTCAACTACTTCTCCACGCTGACGTGCGCGTACAATCTGCCGAATGGCTTGGGCCTCGGCCAAGCTAACGTATTCAAGAACGCCTTCGGCTTTGCCACTCCCTGCCGTTTCAATCATCACTTTGGCCGTCCCCAACATGCGTGGCAACAAGCTCTGCTCAATGGCAATATTCTGGATACGTTCTAGCGGAATATTGCGATGCTGCCGCGTGAAAACGCCGCTTTCGATGATGATTTCGCGAGCCGACAAGCTATAGCGGAAGCGCTGGTAATACACGAAGATCCACGGGATCGCAAAGACGGCGTAGGCCACTGCAACCAGCAATGAGAAGAGGTTACCGCCTTCGGGATTGCGTATGACAGGCAGCATCAAAAAAACGAAGCCGGGCAAGCTGAGGATGACGCGCTGAAGCAGCGTCATCGGGTGCAACCGCTTCCGGTTGATGGTAGCAGCAGGGGCGGCTTCAGGCAACGTAGCAGACGCGCTACCAGGCTGAGGTGCCGATGGGAGCGCAGGCGATTGCGGCTCCTCATTCATCAGACGGCATCCTCAAGAATATAGTGTTTCACCGTATCGCGGAGTTGCTCGGCTTCCTCGAATTGCAACCCCGGCACGACCACCGTACTGGCACGCGTACCCGCCGTGTGTACAATGAGTTTTCCAAGTTCAAACTCACGCTCTAAAATATCCTGTGATACGTCGAGGTGTTGTATCCGACGGAGTGGTACGATGGTTCGAATCCGGTTGATGATGCCCCGCTCTACATAGAGCTCTTCTTGCCGGAGGTCGAAGCGCCAAAAGCGATACCGTAGCCGGGGAAGAAAGACACTGAACAGGATGCCCACCAAGATGACTACCCCGGAGAGCACGCCGAAGGGCAACGTGCGCTCATCGAAAAAGTTGACCACTTCCCACGCCAGCGCCCCGAGTGAAAGGATGCCCCACAGTAGGATCTGCTTAATGAGCCAAACGGTCTTGACCGCAGGTGCCAGCGGACGCATGGACAGGAAGGTAGTTGAGACAACAGTGAGGCGCGTAAGGTACAGAAAAACAGCGAAACTACTGCCAGTCGGCCAGCAATTCTCGCACCCATTCCTGTGAACGCACATCAGCAGTGGTATTAGGAGCAAGGGCTAACATCTGCTCAAAATGCGATTTAGCTTTGTCCCGTTGCCGCATCATCGCATAGGTTTTGCCCAATTCGAAATGCGCCGTCGTCAACGTCGGGTCGAGTTCGATCGCCTTGTTGAGCATCTCGACTGCGTCTTCCTTCGACCCATCTGGCACACCACCAAAGAGAGCCTTGGCAAGCGTACGCTGTACCCAATTGAGTTCAGAGATTTCGCGGTAGTAAATTCCTAACGCGATGTACGAAAGCGGATACGAAGGGTCGAGTTCAATGGCCCGATTGATAGAAGCATCGACAGCTTGACCGAACCGAACTTTGTCGCGGCCGCCTTTGAACAATGCTAACTGTCCCATCGCTGCTGCCAAGAAAAAATGCGACTCGGGTCGGTTTGGGTAAGCATCAACTAGTTGTTCGCCAAAGGCAACCGCAATACCAAATGTTTCTTCGGCCACTCTGCTATCCCCTTCGGCCATCTGGTCTTGCGCGAGGTCGTTATACGTGCGCGTTAGGCGCCATAACACCTCAAAATCATCTGAGGCGAGCGAACGTGCCGCCTCATAGTCAGAAATTGCGGCAACGTTATCGAACGCCGCATAGTGCGCATCACCAGCAGCGAGGGCCTCGGTGATGTCACTTTGGGCACTAACCGTTCCGGCGGACACGATGGCAAAAAGAAGAGCGAAGGCAAGCAGACGCATGGAATTCCCTCAAGGAAATGAAACAAGTCTACAAGGTCTTTTGACCGCTGAAGCCGCAATAAGTTACGTACCCACCTTATTAGGACCGCGCCAACGTTGCAGCGATATCCGTCTTGTAAGCTTGCCAAGCCGGGATCAGCGAAGCCACGACGCCAACACCTAGGGCGAGTACAACCAGCCATCCTTCGCCCGCTGCGAATGTCCAGCCGGTCATCTCCAACTGACGCGTCTGACTAAACATGGCTCCTAGCACCTCGGCAGCGCCATGCCCCAACAGCAGGCCGACGGCCAAACCCATCGTCGCGAGTAGCAAGCCCTCGAGCACGACGTGCATGAACAGCTTGCCTTGAGAAGCGCCCAAGGTTCGCATGATGGCAAGGTCGTATTGGCGCTCTTTCAGCGCATTGTACAACGCAATAAATACGCCCAGTGCTGCGGCTAGAATAAGGATGATCCCAAACACACGCAGCGCGCCAATCCCCACGCCGAGTTGGTTGGAAAGCCGTGCGATCTCCATGGCCGGTGCGGCTCCTTGCAACGTCGATTGGCTGTTGACATAACGCGGAAACATCGCCACAGCCAACGGCGAAGCATACTGCACCAGCAGCGCGGTGTACTCCAAGGGCGGTTGTCCGCCGGGGCCACCCATCATCCCGCCCGGTCTAGGAGGCGGAGCATCAGCTTCA
>CAYYHN010000052.1:0-599 GCA_964471245.1 uncultured Rhodothermaceae bacterium
CGAACACCCGTATTTTCTCCCAACCTCCCAACCTCCCAACCTCCCAACCTCCCACACATCAATCATGTCCCTTCTCGCGCCATCCATCTTGTCTGCCGACTTTGCTCGTCTCGAAGACCAGTGCCGCGAAGCCCTCGGCGCCGGGGCCGACTGGCTCCACATCGACGTGATGGATGGGCATTTCGTGCCCAACATCACCATTGGTCCGCTGATCGTGAAGGCATTGCGTCCGTTGGCTGATGAAACCGGAGCCGTGCTGGATGTGCACCTGATGATCGAGCAGCCTGAACGCTACCTTGAGGCCTTCGCTAAGGCAGGAGCTGATGTGCTGACAGTCCATGTGGAAACGTGCCCGCACTTGCATCGCACGATCCAGCAGATCAAAGAGTTGGGCGTCAAGGCAGGCGTCACGCTCAACCCTGCGACCTCATTAACGACCTTGCAGGAAATCCTGTTTGATGTTGATCTCGTGCTCATCATGTCCGTCAACCCGGGCTTTGGCGGACAGAAGTACATTCCCGGCAGCACCGATAAGATTCGTCGATTGCGCCGCATGTTGGATGCCATCCACTCAGACGCACGCCTCGAGGTGGATGGCG
>CAYYHN010000052.1:699-11985 GCA_964471245.1 uncultured Rhodothermaceae bacterium
CGGCGACGCAACCGTGAAGGAAAACGTCACGGCCTTCCGGCGAGCGATGATGCGGTTGGTGTGAGACTGTGAACCATACCTGATGATGCCGCTACAAATTAGCTGTATCTCAGAGGTTTGTTTACTTGAACAGCACCTTAAACATGAGTGGATCGTGTTACCAACTATAACTCGATGATGCTTATACCCTACTCGGCGATGATCTAGTTTTTACAGTTGCTACCCATCGCATCCTTGTTGAGAATCGTACTTCCTGTTGGGACTGGAGATGACGTAGTTGAAGCAATACGCGAGACGTTAAGGGACGTCGCCAATCAGAGTAACAATGATGAACAACCAACACAGGAGAATGAGTGGTGAGTATATGTATCGGTGAAGTGGCAACTAATATGTTTGTAGCCTCAATAGTGGTCTTGTCAATTGCCTTGATGTCCCATTTCCTGTGGAGGAATAAAATCCAAGATGATTCTTACAAAAGATGGAGGTTAAAATTTGTATATCTTCTAGCTTTATTTGGGTTTCTTACATCTTTAGTCTCAGTCCTGATAGGAGTTGATTGTGCCTAATCGCATGGTTTGACATGCATGGAAATAGCTCGAACATATAGGCGACCAAGTCCCAAAAACTAAAGCGAGGAGCCGTCAATCCGGGTTTTGGCGGACAGAAGTACATTCCCGGTAGCACCGATAAGATCCGTCGGTTGCGCCGCATGTTGGATGCCATCCACTCAGACGCACGCCTCGAGGTGGATGGCGGCGTAAAAGCGAGCAACGTGCGCGACGTGCTAGATGCCGGGGCCGACGTGATCGTGGCAGGCAGCGCCATCTTCGGCGGCGACGCAACCGTGAAGGAAAACGTCACGGCCTTCCGGCGAGCGATGATGCGGCTGGTGTGATCCAGCAGGTGGGATAGAGAACGAACACGTCCCGTTTTAGGCACCCAAGGCATTCTTACGTCCGTGCACTTCGACCCGTATGTAACGTGTATACACTCATGATGGGCCTGCCGATGTAACACTCCGCGCTACTCTACTGCCACTCCCGCATGGGTTCTAGTACAAAGCGATGCGTATCTGGATCGCTGCACAATGGTGGAAGGATTCATCATATAACTTGACCGTTGTCTTGATTTAAGCTATCAGACTAGATATCCGATATACGACGGGATCCGTTCCGAAGTTATCACGCGTCGACCCCATTCTTATGCGCCTAGTAGTACTCGCAGTAGTGTGGCTACTCATAAGCCATGCTGAGGTAGCAGCGCAATCCCTCGATTCCCTTTCGCTTGAAGCGTTGCTAGATGTTCAGATCGAAACGGCATCTAAATATGAGCAGCGCGTATCCGAGGCACCTGCCTCTGTGACCATCATTAGCGCCGAGGAAATTGAACAGCATGGCTACACATCTTTAGCCGAAGCACTGAATAGTGTTGCCGGATTCTATCTTGCACACGACCACGTCCGCTTTTCCATGGGAACACGCGGCTTCAATCGGCCGCAGGATTACAACAACCGCATGCTAGTCCTCGTCAATGGACACGCGGCCAACGAGAGTCTCTACGGAGCAGCGTTCTTTGATCGAGGACAGGGCATCAACCTAGACTTGGTCGAGCGGATTGAGGTGGTGCGAGGGCCGGGCTCGGTCTTGTATGGCACGGGGGCCATGTTTGCCGTCATCAACGTTGTAACAAAGTCCGCGGCCGACCAATCTGGAGGTGGTGTCCGAGTCAGCGGCGGGACATATGGGGAGCGAGGCGTGCAGGCCAGTATGTTGGCTGACCTGAACCCAAGGATGCGATTAACAGCAGGAATGCAATCGCGCGGCACCAACAGCTTGGATCGATACTATCCTGAATTTGACACACCTGAACAAAATAACGGTGTAGCAGAAGGACTCGACTGGGATGCTCGGCGTAATGCCTACGTGAGCCTGCAGTATGATCAGTGGGAATTGCAAGCCATGTGGTTTGCGAGTGAAGCCGGGGTTCCCAACGCAGACCTGACGAGCCGCTTTAACCCAGAGGAAGGGCTCTTTCAGACAGAACGCATTACCGTCGACTTGAAGCGCTCGGACGACTTAAGCCCGGTGGCACAGTTGCATACCCGCGCTTTTTATTCGCGTGATGAGTTAAACAGTGAACTCAGTTATGGTATCAATCTTCAGCAAGCAGGCTTCGGTGGTAATGGCAACCTTAATGGCACCAACTTGCAGCAAGTAGAGGGCACTACAGCAGGGATCGAAGTCAACCTAAACTGGGATGTCTGGTCCTTTTTTCGCATGATTGTAGGGACGCAATTCCATCACACCTACAACGCCTCATTGCGCTCAACCTTTGCAGTAACAGGTGGTGGACTGTCTATCCCATTTTTTACGGGTTCGTTTGACCGAAACCTTTGGTCGGTGTATGCACAGGCCGAATACCAACTCTTGCCTACGCTCGCCCTAACAGGCGGGCTGCGCCAAGACTTGTACGCAACCAACCTCTTGTATTCGCCCCGTTTGGCAGCGGTATACCATCCGCACCCAACCACAACGTTCAAGCTTCTTTATGGTACCGCGTTCCGTGAACCCTCTGTACTTGAGCGTACCTTTGAGTCAGATATTGTAGGACTCATCAGCAATGCGGACATCCAACCCGAACGCATCCGTACGACGGAACTTATTTGGGAGCAGCACCTCAGCACCCGCTTCTCGACAAGTATCGCACTCTACGATTACGCGATACGGGATCTTATTAATGCAGGCTCTGCCACTGAGAATATGTCACAGTTTCAGAACCTTGGCAGTGTGGAGGCACGAGGCGGCGAAATCGGCATTACCAGTCGCCCGATGCCGGATCACGAAGTTGGCGGCAGCTACAGCTACCAATGGGCACAACAAACACATCCAACCAGTAGTGGTACAGCGTACAATGCGCCCCATCACCTGATTAAGCTGCAATGGCGATATACAGGCTGGTCATGGGGGACGTTGGCTATGGAGGGCTTCGGAGAAAGTGGTCGAGAGACCGCGCGCGGGACACCCACCAAACGCGTATTCCTTCTCAACACCCATCTTCGGACGCGTCCTATTTGGTATGGGTTTGTGTTAAGCATGCATGTCCACAACGTCTTAGACCACACATACACCTTGCCCGCAGGGCGGCAACATGAGCAAGACCACTTTGTACAAGACGGACGCCGCGTCACGGTTGGGTTAGCCTTCACATTTTAAATCATTCCGTGGTGTAGCGAAGACACGTAAACATGATCTTGCTGCGCTGCGTGCTAGTCGGATTGTATAGCGGCGCTCGACATGGTTGATGGCATTCGAATACCTCGTTGCTGAGCGCCGCAGCCATTGGCTATGGGCTGTTGGCCCTTGGGTCTCGATTCCAACGTCGTGCCCAATACAATCAACACCATCAACCAATCTCGATTCTTGCTATACTCTGCGACCTGCGTTCCAACATCCAGAAGACATCCATATAGATTTATGTAAAGCCCCTGCCGTGGCTAGATACGGCAGGGGCTTCTTCCCTTTCCACTGATCTCGCCACCACGAAACCAGCTTCCTAACCCAATTGGAAAAGGAGTTAGGTTATTTGAGGAGCACCATCCGGCGGGTCATGTTGATGGCTTCCGTCTCAAGTGCATAGAAGTACATGCCAGATGCTACGACGTTGCCTGCTGCATCGCGACCGTTCCATGTAACTTGGTGGGTACCTGCTGACATGCGTTGATCAACCAATGTGTTGACGACCTGACCCAAGACGTTGTAGATCACTACTTGGACATTCGTTTGTGCAGGCAGTGTGTATTGGATCGTCGTTGTCGGGTTGAACGGATTCGGGTAGTTCTGCGCCAAGGCATACCCCGAAGGCAGTTCCAGTTCATCGAAAACATCCGTGCTGATGTCGTTGGTGGACTCGATGATGACGACGTTGCCGCCTTCATTACCGGGTGGGCCTTGGATGATCACCTCACCCTTGCCATCGCCGTCAAGATCCGCACCCACACGCAACGACTTCGGCTGTGTCCCCTCAGGCCAACTGTAGATCTGATCCACCGCGTAGCTGCTACTACTCGTGATCGCACCACCTTGGTACTCCACTCGCCACACACTACGCCCGTCCAAGTCCGCCACGTAGAACTCCACCTGACCATCACCGTCGAGGTCGCCGTAGTCCAACCCGTGCGTGGCCGAGTTTACACCCTCTGGCAGCAACGGACCAAACTCCGCCACCATCGCCATGTTCGATGCACCGATGCTGGAGAGCGCGCCGCCGTCGGCGTCAAGCACCCACAGCGAACCGCCCACATCAGCGAAGCCTCCCACGTTGGTCATCACCAACTCGTCGGCACCGTCACCGTCGAGGTCCGTGCCGATCATCCCACGGTTGGTACCGAGCCAACCATCCGGTACGAAGCCGGTGTAGACATCGTCATCCGCCTGATCGACCGAGGTGGACTGCCGCAGCCGCGCCACGACGCTGTAGTCACTGTCGCCACCGGTCTGGTAGATGCGCAACGGCTGCTCGCGGTTGGTGAGCACCTGCTCCTGATCGAAAACATGCCGCCATCCCGGGAAGGAGACCGCGAGGTCCTTGTCGCCGTCACCGTCGAGGTCAGCACCCGCCACCGACGCGGCGAAGTTGCGCTCGAAGTTGAAGGGAATGCCCTTGGTGATGGTCTCACCGGCAGCAGGCTGCTGGAACTCGTAGAACACATCGTCGGGAGCGTTGGGATCGCTCCAGTCGCCGGCGAACTCCATCACGAGCACGCCGGTGCCAATGGCGACGAGTTCGTTGTTGCCGTCACCGTCGATGTCGTCGATGAGGTAGTCCTCTTCCCACGACCACTCCAACTGGGAGTTGCCCTCGGTGAAGACGCCGTCTCCATCAGGATCTTCGAAGTAGGCAGCTGTGGGCCGCGGAGTGATCAGCGTAGCTGTCGGTGCGGTGGGGAAGGTGGAGCCGTCGCTTTCGAAGACGTAGAGGTTGGGATCGGCGGGGTCGGCTGGTGTGACGCCGAAGAAGAGTTCGTTGCGTCCGTTGCCGTTGAGGTCACCGAGGGCGATGAGTCGCTGGTTGGCTGAGAGCTGGGTTTGTCCGGGGACGGTAAACTGCCAAACGGCGGCGTAGCCACCGTTGCCATCGCTTTCGAACTCCCGTAGGACATAGTCGGCGTTTTCGTCACCGGAACCGTCGAACGAGGAGAAGAACTCGCCTTTGCCATCGCCGTCGATGTCCCATCCACCGGCGAGTGCTTCTTGCCATGCGGGTCCGGGGTCGAAGGCGTCGTTGTTCGCATCCAACACCCACGATAACGTGAAGTCGCTGGCAAGGGTCGGTGCAGCAGCAGGCGGACCAACTGATTCAATGATGACGACGTTACCACCTTCATTACCGGGTGGGCCTTGGATGATCACCTCACCCTTGCCATCGCCGTCAAGATCCGCACCCACACGCAACGACTTCGGCTGTGTCCCCTCAGGCCAACTGTAGATCTGATCCACCGCGTAGCTGCTACTACTCGTGATCGCACCACCTTGGTACTCCACTCGCCACACACTACGCCCGTCCAAGTCCGCCACGTAGAACTCCACCTGACCATCACCGTCGAGGTCGCCGTAGTCCAACCCGTGCGTGGCCGAGTTTACACCCTCTGGCAGCAACGGACCAAACTCCGCCACCATCGCCATGTTCGATGCACCGATGCTGGAGAGCGCGCCGCCGTCGGCGTCAAGCACCCACAGCGAACCGCCCACATCAGCGAAGCCTCCCACGTTGGTCATCACCAACTCGTCGGCACCGTCACCGTCGAGGTCCGTGCCGATCATCCCACGGTTGGTACCGAGCCAACCATCCGGTACGAAGCCGGTGTAGACATCGTCATCCGCCTGATCGACCGAGGTGGACTGCCGCAGCCGCGCCACGACGCTGTAGTCACTGTCGCCACCGGTCTGGTAGATGCGCAACGGCTGCTCGCGGTTGGTGAGCACCTGCTCCTGATCGAAAACATGCCGCCATCCCGGGAAGGAGACCGCGAGGTCCTTGTCGCCGTCACCGTCGAGGTCAGCACCCGCCACCGACGCGGCGAAGTTGCGCTCGAAGTTGAAGGGAATGCCCTTGGTGATGGTCTCACCGGCAGCAGGCTGCTGGAACTCGTAGAACACATCGTCGGGAGCGTTGGGATCGCTCCAGTCGCCGGCGAACTCCATCACGAGCACGCCGGTGCCAATGGCGACGAGTTCGTTGTTGCCGTCACCGTCGATGTCGTCGATGAGGTAGTCCTCTTCCCACGACCACTCCAACTGGGAGTTGCCCTCGGTGAAGACGCCGTCTCCATCAGGATCTTCGAAGTAGGCAGCTGTGGGCCGCGGAGTGATCAGCGTAGCTGTCGGTGCGGTGGGGAAGGTGGAGCCGTCGCTTTCGAAGACGTAGAGGTTGGGATCGGCGGGGTCGGCTGGTGTGACGCCGAAGAAGAGTTCGTTGCGTCCGTTGCCGTTGAGGTCACCGAGGGCGATGAGTCGCTGGTTGGCTGAGAGCTGGGTTTGTCCGGGGACGGTAAACTGCCAAACGGCGGCGTAGCCACCGTTGCCATCGCTTTCGAACTCCCGTAGGACATAGTCGGCGTTTTCGTCACCGGAACCGTCGAACGAGGAGAAGAACTCGCCTTTGCCATCGCCGTCGATGTCCCATCCACCGGCGAGTGCTTCTTGCCATGCGGGTCCGGGGTCGAAGGCGTCGTTGTTCGCATCCAACACCCACGATAACGTGAAGTCAGGATGGAGATCTTGCGCCACAACCATACCGGGACCCAGCAGGAAGATCAGTAGCAGCAGATGATATCTGTTGCGCATACGTTGCCTCCAAATAAATAACTGGGAAAAAAGGAAGATGCACGGCAACGTCGCAGCTAGCATCATGGAAGGGCTACCAACTTTGTTCACAACATTGCCAAAGTGAACGTGAACATAGTCAAGTGCTAAGCAATAATCAAGATTACAGAAAAAGTGGGCCTGATATTTTATAGACACACCTGCACATAGCTAGCCTGCCCTGCGCATAGCGCAGGGCAAATATTTTATCACACACGGGTTAATAAGTACAAAAAAGGGCTTTTATTCTGGTAGCCTACCAAATCAGAACTATTGTCCACCTCTACCATCTTTTGCAGACAAAATAAAATTAATGACAGTCTTTGTATTTTAAATAAACAAAGACTAGATTGAAAGCGCTACGATCTGCGTTTCTATCCACTTTTGCTCCGCGGACCCACGACCAAGCGCTATGCCCCGTCTTTACCATGCTCTCTTGCTACCTGTCCTGTGGACCCTGCTGGTACTCCCTGCATTTGGTACAGGCAAGATCACTGGCTCCGTCACCGATGCTGAGACCGGCGACCCATTACCCGGCGTCAATGTCATTCTGGTCGGTACCACCATTGGGACCGTGACGGACTTTGACGGTAACTACACCATCATCAACATTCCGCCGGGTACCTATCAGGTACAGTACTCGCTCATCGGCTTTACCCGGACCATCATCGACAACGTGCGCGTGAATACGGATTTCACGACGCGGCAGGATGTAGTCCTCAGCGAAGAGGTCATCCAAGGCCAAGAGATTGTGGTTGTTGCCGAGCGACCCTTGGTGGTGAAAGATCAGACCTCGTCGGCAGCGGTAGTGACGGCTGAAGAACTGAGTTCGCTACCCGTCGAGAACTTCTCGGAGGCGGTACGCCTGCAAACAGGCGTCGTGCAGGGCGCAGATGGTGGCATCCACATTCGCGGCGGGCGGGCGAATGAGATTTCGTACATCGTCGACGGCATCGCCGTGACGGATCCGTTCTCGGGTGGTATCGGAGTGCAGGTCGAAAACAACGCCATCGAAGAGTTGACCGTCGTCAGTGGAACGTTCAACGCGGAATTTGGGCAAGCCCAGTCGGGTGTCATTAACATTACGACCAAAAATGGATCGGACAGCTACGAAGGAAGCTTTCAGGCTTTCACAGGCAGCTATCTCTCGGACGATGACCGGTACCTACGGATTGGTTCGGTACGCCCAGCCAGTGTGACTGATTTTCAAGGCTCGCTGAGTGGACCCGTACCCGGCATCAAGAAGCTTAATTTCTTCTTCAGTGGTCGGTTGCTGAATGACGACGGCTACATTTGGGGGCAGCGTTGGTTCAACGTTGGCGACGACTCTGACTTTTCCAGCCCGGATGCCGCCGACTGGAATGTTATTGCCACAGGCGACTCATCCGATGTATCGCTCAACCGCGAAGAAAACGTGACCGTGCAAGGCAAGCTAACGTACCGTCCATTTACTGGAGCAACGGTCACGCTCAGCAGTTCCTTCAACGAAACAGAATTCCGTCAGTACGACCACGACTTCAAATACAATCCCGACGGCGACTATACCAACCGTCGTGAAGGGCGTACCCTCATCCTAAACTGGAACCACGCCCTTAGCGCCTCGACCTTCTACGTGCTGCGAGCCGCCCAAGTCTACAGTGAGCAGAACCGATTTGTCTTCGAGGACCCTGTAGATCCACGCTACGCTTTACCAGCCTTATTGGAACGCCCGCCGCTCAACTTTGCTTCAGGTGGTACTAAACCCGACCACCTCAATCGCTTCACACGCACCAACACGTTCAAAGCAGAGATCACGAGCCAGCTCACGCCAATTCATCTCGTAAAAGGCGGCATCGAAGCCAAGCGGCACGAACTAGACTTTCAGAGCTTCCTCGTGGTAGTCAATGAGGAGACGGGTATTCCGTCGGTTGATCCGAATGTGCAAGGGCCGTTTGGGCGCGACGAGTACAATATTAAGCCATTTGAGTTCGCTGCGTTCATTCAAGACAAGATCGAGTTGGAGCAGATGATCGTGAACGTTGGCGTTCGGTTCGACTACTTCGATTCCCGCTACGTACTGCCCAGTGACCTCACCGACCCGACGAACTCGGCACGCGTCGACAACGAGATCAAGTGGCAGGTCAGTCCCCGGATCGGCGTGGCGTATCCGATCTCGGAGCGGGGCGTGCTCTATTTCTCGTACGGCCATTTCTTCCAGATTCCGCCCTTCGAGTTTCTGTATTCCAACCCGGAATTTGAGGTTCAGACGGGCGGCCTCAACTCGATTGTTGGCAACGCTAACCTAGAGCCGGAGCAGACGGTGGCCTACGAATTTGGCCTCCAGCAGCAGTTGACTGAGAGTATCGTGCTTGAAACCGTAGGCTTCTATAAGGACATACGTAACCTGCTGGGCACCGAGATTTTCCGCACCAACCAGCAGACGCGGTATGCTCGCTACACCAATCGGGATTTCGGCAATGTGCGGGGCATCACGCTAAGCCTCCAGAAACGCAAGGGGCGCGGCGACCTCATCGGTGTCGGGCTCGATTACACGTTCTCGGTTGCCGAAGGCAACGCCTCTGACCCCGATGCGGTTTTCCTTGATAACGTCTCTGTGCCCCCCTTGGAGAGCGAGTCGCAGCTTGTTTCGCTCGATTGGGACCAGCGCCATACCATGAATGCAGCCATCAACATTGGGCGAAACACGTGGGATGTCGGACTGATTGGGCGGATGGGGAGCGGCCAACCCTACACACCAACGCCGTTTGGGCAACGCACCACGGCATTCCCAGAAAACAGCGAAAACAAGCCGCTCACGTCCATCGTCGATTTGCAAGCGTCCAAAGGTTTTCAGCGGGGCGACACCTCCATTTCACTGTTCCTCAAGGTGTTCAACCTGCTTGATCGTCGCAACGCTATCGATGTGTATTCGGATACGGGCAAGGCCGACGCGACCATTATCCAAGGCCGCGATGAGCGTCCGGTTGTCATCAGCACACTCGATGACTTTATCAACCGCCTCAACTTCTACGATCCGCCTCGCGAGATCCGCGTCGGCGTCGGCGTGCGCTTCTGATCCGCTCCGTTCCTGCTTTTTCGTTCATGCATCTGTTTGGCACTACACCTATGCTTCCACGCATCCGCCAACTCGTTCTCCTGCTGTTGTTGGGCAGTGTGTTCGGCATTCCGCTTGTGCACGCTCAAAACTGCACGGTTGTGCCCGACGGCCTCGACCGACGTGGCCGCTTCGACATTCCGGTCAGCGACCAGATCTACCGCAAGCTCGGCGTACACGATGGCAACCTCGTCCGTACATCCTTCCTGAACACGGGCCAAGTCAACCTCTTCGACAATCCGCCCAACGGTGAGTGGCCGAAAGGCTCAGGTCGGTTCTACATGGACGGCATCGCTGTACTGATTGGTACGGACTTTATCGATGACAATGGCGTGGCGCGGCAGTCGGTCGCTACCGAATACCGTGAGCGCACCGACCCAGAACCTCGCGTGGGGGACAAGCAGTGGGGCATGGAGCCGCTGCCGGGCTTTGCGGCGGCTGGGCAGGATGCGCCAGCCTTCAGCGACAAGCCCCGTACGTGGCCGTCCTTCTGGCCGGACTTCTGCGTCGGTCCAGATGCAGGCAAGGGCGACGAATGGGATGGCAATTGGAATGGGTTCTTCGGCATCAACCAGTTCAATGCAGACCAAGAGAGCTACTTCTACGCTGATGACCGCAACGACGAGGAATTCAGCTACACGCCGGACCCGGATGACCCTACGCGGCGCGGCTTTGGCACCTTGCTGACCGTGCGCGGGCTTCAATGGACGCAAGTCCTCGCCGAAGACGTCGTCTTCTGGCTCTACGAGATCACCAACATCGGCGCGGACGACCGCGAACGCATGGCCTTCGGGATGCGCGGTGACTCGGGCATCGGCGGGCGCGTTGACCAAGACGACGACGTGTTCGAGTTTGACGTCGACATCGACATCGCCTTCGCCCGCGATAACGATGGCATCGGTTTCGGCGGGTTCCAGCCGACGGCGCTTGCAGGCTACGCCTTCCTCGAAAGTCCCGGCAACCGCTTCGATGGCGTCGACAACGACACCGATGGCCTCATAGATGAGCGCCGTGACAATGAAGCAGGTGCGTTCGTCGGGGCTGGAACCGGTGTTGCTGACGCGGGGGCCTTTGCTACGTTTTATGGACGCACCCCGCAAGCACACTTCGAGGGCGACGAGGACCAAGACTGGGATCCCGAGCGCGACGATGTAGGTGCGGATGGCCTCCGCCCTGAAGATCCCAACTACACCGGCCCCGATGCCGACGGCACCGAAGGCAATGGCCGCCCAGACCAAGGCGAACCCAACTTTGGCCGCACGGACCTCGACGAAGCTGACCAGTTAGGCCTGACCAGCGCCCAATTCTTCCCCCTCGCCGATGTTTGGCCTA
>CAYYHN010000053.1:0-11928 GCA_964471245.1 uncultured Rhodothermaceae bacterium
CATCGGCTGCGCCGAGGTCGCTGCCCGTCAGCCCCGTCACCGTGACCGCATAGACGAAAGCCGTCGTACGGGCATCGATGGCGGCGATGCGTGCGTCGCTGGTGTTGGGTGCGATGAGGTTGACCAGCGCCAAACCTGCGTTGTCGACAGCCTCGGCCAGAAGGCCATGCTCTTCAGGCGGCAGGTCGGGCAAGATCAACCCATCTACTCCAGCAGACCGGGCAGCTTCGCAAAAGTTGCTCACCCCATATCGATAGATCGGATTGATGTAGCCCATGAGCAGGAGCGGCGTCTCGCTCGCTTCGCGGAACGCAGCAGCTGTCGCGAAGGCGTCATCGAGGGTGACACCATGGTTCAGCGCACGCGTGCTGGCGCGTTGGATGGGCAACCCTTCGGCCAACGGGTCGCTGAACGGCATGCCGAGCTCGATGAAGTCGGCTCCAGCTTCATCGATGGTGCGAAGAATGGGAAGCGTACTCGCTGGATCAGGAAAGCCGTTCGTAAGGAAGAGGCCCATCGCCTTTTCGCCACGGGTACGCAGGTCCGCAAGGTGGTCGTGCAGTCGGTTTGGCATCAGTAGTAATCGAAGCGGTGAATCGAATGCAAGAAACTACGATGCCACCAAGCGAGGAGAAAGGCGTAAATGTTCGGAGTTGGTGGAGTCTACAGGCCTACAGGCGAACAAGCTCAGCGTCGTACTTGGCATTGGCCACCTTCGAGCATGATCTCCGGTGGACCGACGAGGCTGCAATCAGAGACGAGGCCTTCTTGGCGATTCCGTGCGTCATCCAATTCGTTGTAGCGTGCCACATACTGTTCCAGCGTGGCTTCGTTAGTCGTTTGTGTGGAGTAGACGAGGTAGCGCCACGGGCCGCCACACGGTTTGCTCCCAAATGGGATGAAGGCACACTGGCCAATCGTTGAGGCCTCGGCATCGCCGATCAATTCAATGATCTGCGCTTCGAGTGTTTCAAGGTCGTCTGATGGAGGAGCTGCATTGCCATCGTCATCGCGTACGCCAGGGCCAGCCAGTTGGCAACCTGCGAAGAGCATGATAAGGGCAAGGAACGAGAGCAATCGAGACATGGGCCGACGGGATGAAGTGGACAGAACACGGCATGTTACTGTCCCAAGATAGCCTACTGCTTTGCAGAGCCAAAGCGCGAAACGCCTCATCCGACATATTACGCACGTGAACGGCGGTCTGCCCCCAACCCATTGTGTTCGACCCACCATGACAATGCATGCTGCATGAACGCCGTGTGGGAGCGCAAGTGCAGCTTTTGCCGAATCCGCCGCCGGTACGTATCGACGGTCTTCGGCGAAATGTGCATCGCGTCGGCGATTTCGACGGTCGAGTGGCCTTGGCCGGTCTGTTCGAATACCTGAAGCTCGCGTAAACTGAGCGCGACCATCGGGTTGATGGTATCGTCGGCCCTACGATCAACGAGCGTCGTCAGGAGCTGTTGGTTGACGGCGGGGCTCACGAACAAGCCGCCATCAAGTACCCGGTGCAGCGCTTGAATGAGGCGCTCAGGCGGGTCGGTGTTCAGCAAGTAGCCTCGGACGCCTGATTGCAGCGCAGCATCGGCATGTCTCAAGCAAGGTCGGCCTGCAATCACAACCAAGGGCGTTTCGGGAAACGTTTTGCGTAATTGCCGAAGCAAGGTGACCTGCCCACCGTTTTTGCAGGCTACATCGAGGAGGATGAGGTTCGGCGAAAAGCAATCTGGTGTATTCAGCACAGCTTCAGGGCGCTTCCGTTCGCAACAGATGCATAGGCTTGGATCCTTGCTGAGTACAACGTATAGCCCAGTGCGTGTTAGCGGCTTATCTTCAATCAGCAAAATTTTGCGTTGCATAACACTCTTCTCCGCCCTCGGGAAGGGCATAGCCGATGCACGTTGCTGCCAACAAACAAAACCACGGACACAGCCGTTGAGAGGCAATGCGGTACGCGGCTGTAGGTCTGATGATGTGCGTCGTGTAGGCCATTTACGTGCACGTAAACCAAGTAAGACGTACAAAGCACGTGATGAGATGAGTCTGAACGAGCTCGCGTCTCTGAATCGCAATCTAGATCACACCTGTGTCACCTCATGCGAAAGCAATACCATTCGCGCCCTTCACCCCAAGGTCGCCTCATCTGGGATGTGCACAACCTCGTCGCTCGTTCCGCCCATCTCCCGAACAAGGACGTCCCGCTCACCGCCATCTGCGAACTCGACGAGCCGTTCTGGTTTGCGGATGACGATGTGCCTACTTGCCGGGCCATCGCTGACCATGCCCGTCTCATCGAAGAAACGGACTTGCGCTACCCCATCATCCTCGCCGCCGACGGTCGAGTAATGGACGGCATGCACCGCGTTGCCAAAGCCTACCTTGCAGGCCATACCACCATCACCGCCGTGCAGTTCACCGAAGATCCGCCCCCTGATTACATCGATGTCGACCTTGCTGACTTGCCATACGATGATGAGTAGCCAAGGTTGGTGCGTCTCGGCAGCATAACTGGTTATAGAAGGCGGGAATTAGGTGGACAACGAGGCGTTCAGTGCAAAATTGTCTTTCTTCAACCTGTAGCATACTGAAACTCAGTATAGGTTGTTATCGCTACACGTACGAGATGCTGGACCTATCAGCATAGCCAAACTATGACTCTTCTAGAGCGCGAATGCATGCACTAGATAATGTGATCTTCTTTATGTTCCTCTCGTTTGTGGTAGGAATATTCGTAGACCCAATTCTACGGCGTGTCACGAACTATGAGTGGCTGAGTACGCGGTACTTGTTCCGTGATGCGCGAACCTATGAAAAGATCGGCATCCTTTGGTTCCGCAAGTTTCTGTTCGTCACACCGTTAGGAAGCTTCAAGCAAAGCATCCAACTCTCACATAAACGCGACCTCGCAACACTAAGGGCAGTGCGGGATCGCATTGCATCTGCTGAGATGTCCCACTGGGTTGGATTTTTCATCATGCTTGGTCTTACGATAGCAGCTTGGTGGTACCGAGGGGCGTTTATTGGGTTGCTCTACGTCGTGTTCAATCTACTTGGTAATGTATATCCATCGCTTTTGCAGCAATACAACAAACGACGACTGGAACGACTGCTGACCACAATCGAAAAAAGGGCGGCTAACTCGTGAAAAGCGGGTAATGTGTGTGATACCGAGTGCTTCATCAACGTTGATCGTTGGGGTCGATGTGCTGGTCATTTTTGCGTTCACCAAGGCGCTTGATCGCAGACATGCGCGTTGGTATGGCGAGATCGAGGAACGTAGGTGAGCACGAAAAGGGACGCACAGAACCCGAAGAAGCCATCTTGAGGATGCACTAGCAGGCTCAGATCCCTGCTTGCAAGTAGGTTGTCTCGATAAAAGTGTCGTCCTTTTTTAGAAGGTGCGGCGGGGTTTGTGTCGTTATAAATCCTGATTTTGAGTGATAGGGAAACTTGCAGGTCTTTCATGTGCCTTTTGAAGGAGTACATGCAAAACGGTTTTCACACTCAAATCCATACACATGAAAATAGTAAAGGGTGTCGCACTGATTTTAGTGCTTCTGGTTGGCTGGGCCGGCTTTTTAATGTGGGGTATCTCCGACGGGTTTATTTTGCGCCCCTTCACATCAGGGGCAACGTCTGATGACTTTATTGATGCTGTTGGCGCATACGCAGCGACCCAGTCGGTTGAAAATGTTGCGCTTATGATGATTGAGGACGGCCAAGCATCGGCTACCTTTTTCTACGCTCCGGACGAAAGTGTAGGCGAGGATACGGTCTTTCCGATGGCCTCAATTAGTAAATGGGTGACAGCTTGGGGCATCTTTAAGCTCATTGAGGACGGTAAGCTGGATCTTGATACGCCCGTTGATACATACTTGACACGCTGGAAGCTGCCCGAAAGTGAGTTCGATAATCAGCACGTGACCATTCGCCGGTTGCTCAGTCATACTTCGGGGTTGGTAGACCGGCTGGGCTATGCAGGGTTTGGGCCGGGAGAGTACGTCCAAACGATTGAGGAGTCATTGACGCAAGCTGCAGATGCACCTTGGTCCGAGGGAAAAGCCATGGTCGGGATTGAGCCTGGCACACGATATATGTATTCGGGTGCTGCGTATACCATCCTCCAGTTGGTCATCGAAGAGGTGAGCGGCTTGTCTTTTCAAGACTTTATGACGCAATCCATCTTCCGTCCGCTTGGTATGCATAGTGCTACATTCGTGTGGTCCGATAGCACGGACTTGCAACGTGCAAAACGTGTAGACGCCGATGGAAATGAGGCACCCTACCGTGTCTTTACGGCGCTAGCGGCGGCTTCGTTATACACAACCATTTCAGATATGGAACGCTTCGTTCAAGCGAACTTTGGGGCGAATCCTGTGCTCACGGCGCACTCGTTGGATCAGATGTATACGCCGCACGCCTTCGTAAACAATACCATTGGTATCCACGCCCTCGGCCCCACCATTTTTGCTCGTAATGGCGATGGGGTCGTCATTCATGGGCACGACGGTTCTGGCAATCTGATTAACACAGCTGCACGTATCAACCGTGACACGCGCGACGGGATCATCGTGTTCGAGACGGGCCACCCAAACCTAGCGTCATACATCGCAGACCATTGGATTTTTTGGAAGACCGGTATAGCGGATTATGTCGTCATCAATGACAACAAAAACTGGCTGCTTACGCTCTTACTTGGTGGCTATGTTGTCATGTTTGGTGGCCTAGGGTGGTGGTATTGGGCAAGAAGGAAAACCAAGAGAGGGGCAAGGAATTAAGATGCAACGGCAGGCATTCGCGGAACTCCCTCAGGTTTGTATTTAACAACATAACTCATTTGAGCACGGCCAAGCATTGCCTTTGCAAAAAGAAGTACCTAGGTTGCCAACGATTGAGAGGCGGCGATTTCCTTGGAAATCTGTGTGGTGGACATCGTAATTCGCACAAACAAGGAAACGTAGCATGAAAAAGTACGGCGCAGAGTTTATCGGCACCTTTTGGTTGGTTCTTGGTGGGTGCGGCAGTGCGGTTTTAGCCGCAGCATTTCCGAGTGTTGGGATTGGCCTTCTCGGTGTTTCCTTCGCCTTTGGCCTCACGGTTCTGACGATGGCGTATGCCATTGGGCACATCTCCGGATGTCACCTGAATCCGGCAGTCTCCTTTGGCCTGTGGGCGGGTGGACGATTCCCTGCCAAAGACCTCGCGCCCTACATTGTCGCGCAAGTTTTGGGCGCCATTGTCGCTGGCGGTGTATTGTATCTGATTGCCAGTGGTCAAGATGGCTTTAGCCTCTCAGCAGGGTTTGCCTCGAATGGCTATGGTGCGCATTCGCCGGGCGGGTATACCTTGCTCGCAGCGCTGGTCACGGAGGTGGTTATGACGATGATGTTCCTGTTCGTCATCATGGGGGCTACCGATAAACGCGCACCCGCAGGGCTTGCGCCTATCGCCATTGGTTTGTGTCTTACCCTGATTCATTTGATCTCCATCCCTGTCACCAATACATCGGTGAATCCTGCACGGAGCACAGGCGTCGCCGTATTTGTAGGCGACTGGGCGATAACACAGCTTTGGCTTTTCTGGCTGGCACCCATCGTGGGTGGTATTCTTGGGGCCGTCATCTACCGCTACCTCGGAAGTGACGACGCGTAGCGGAAGCTAACTGAACCCAAGCTTGGACCGCTGGCCTGAGCTTGGATTGCATGGAAGAAACAAGGAGACGAAGAAACGAAGTGGAGGCGTTTTTCAGTGATCTTCGACACAGCGTCTCACTGTTTCTTCGTCTCATCAAGCTTTGAGAGATCGGTCCAAACTTGAGGTACACCGTAGCGCATAGCGGAGGTACCCGGTTGCGCGCTGCCATAAACGCAAGGCTTACATGAAACGGAGCGTATGGGATTGGGGAGGAAATATAGCAGCGTTTCTGGTGATGATCGCGGTGAACGTGCTAGCAAACGCGTTGCCCTTGGGCGGACAAACCGCACCGGAGATTTCGGCTAAGTATCCCACGTTGTTCACGCCCGCAGGCTTTACGTTTTCTATTTGGAGCGTAATCTACCTTTCGCTGCTTGGGTTTGTCATCTACCAAGCACTGCCTGTGCAACGGACATCGCCCGTGATCGCTCGGCTTGATGGATGGTTCAAGGTGAACTGTCTGCTCAATGCGGCGTGGATTTTTGTGTGGCATTACGACATGCTGCTCCTGTCGCTTGTCTGCATGTTCGGTATCCTTACGACGCTCCTCGTCATCTATCGCATGCTTGCAACTACCCGAAAAGATGTAAGGTGGGAGAAACGGATTTTGATAGCACTGCCGTTTAGCCTTTACCTCAGTTGGATTACTGTGGCGACGATTGCAAACATTAGCCTTGTACAAGTGGGGCAAGGCTGGGAAGCATGGCTCCTGAGCGAAGTAACATGGACGTGGGTTAAGCTTGCCTTGGCCGGAGCCGTATGTGCTGGCGTCGTGCTGTGGCGGCACGACGTTGCGTTTGCGCTGGTGTTCGTGTGGGCTGCGTACGGGATCTACGCGAACCAAGGTGAGTCACCTGCCGTAGCTGGTGCTGCGATTACGTTGGCTGGGGTTGGCTTGCTGCTCGTCCTATTCGAGTTGGTGCGCCGAGTCAATAGGTACGTACTGGGCTAGGCAACACAGAAAAGCACTTCTAGAGGTTGTACGAATGAAGTGGCAAAAGGCATGCATCCTTGCGGTGGTTATTAGTTACACTACAACGGGCATAGGACGTGCCCAGTCAACAGACTATTTCGCTGGATTATATGGCGGGTTTGAAGGCGGAGCCATCAGCTTTAACACACAAATTACGTACGACGGTGTCGATGATCCCGCTGGTCGCGGCGACGTAATGTACGGTGTGTTCTTGGGGTACAATCAGCTCTACGAAAAGCTGCTGGTGGGTGTAGAGTTGTCCTTCAATGGGGCCTCACACCCCGAGCCCTATACGCTTGAGCCTGCCACCGTCGGCTTTGTTGACTTGGATTTACAACGAGGCGTCAATTTAGGCCTTGATGTCCGAGGCGGTTACCTGCTAGTCAATAGGTTGCTCGTCTCTGGTAGTGTGGGTTATTCCATCAATAGGCAGGCGGTACGTATCGATGGCGTACCCTTAGCGGAGTTCGAAGGCGGTGCCGCTGATGCAGTCTTTGGTACGCTCCAATTTGGTGCCGGGTTGGAAGTGGCAGTCTCTCCGTCACTAGGCATTCGCACTACCGTCCGAACGTTTACCGGGCATGACCTGAGCGTGTCCGACTTCGGCACGATAGCCACGGACGCCTCGGTAAATCGATTGGATGTCGAGCCAAGCGAGCAGCAATTCTTACTGGGTGTGTACTACCGTCTCTAGAGCGTAGAAGGCGGTGGATGATAGCATATCCTGACGGTCATAGTAGAACCGTCAGGATATGCTCGATGCGGAATTGGCTTGGTTCATTGGTTAAGTACGCGTGTTTGAGCAGCGCTCGTAATGTCCTCAGCCTGTTGGCTGCACTACGCGCATACGGCGTTCTTTCCCAAATTCGTACTCCTTGGGTGGATCGACGCCGAGAAGGTGTTCGACGAAGTAGTCCCAGCGTTTGCGCATCCAGAAGGTGCGTGCTGCACCAAAGCCGTGGCCTGCGTTGGGGATCATGTACATGTCGAAGTCCTTGTTGGCTTTGATGAGTGCCTCGACGACAAGCAGCGTGTTTGAGGGCGGGACGTTGCTGTCCATGGTGCCGTGGGCGATGAGCAGCTTGCCCTTCAAGTTGTCAACGAGCAGGTGGTTGGCTTGGCTGTCGTAGTTGGTCGTCCCATCAGGGTACGTTTCGAGCAGGCCGTGCCACTTCTCGCCCCAGTCGTCTTCGTAGTTACGATTGTCGTGGTTACCTGCGCTGGAGACGGCGACTTTGTAGAAATCCGGGTAGCGGAGGATGCCGCCGGTGGAGGCGAAGCCGCCGCCGGAGTGACCCCAGATGCCCACGCGATCAATATCCATCCATGGATGCCGTTCGGCCAGTTGTTCGATGGTTGTGATCTGGTCGGGCAAGCCATTGTCGCCCATGTTGCCGTAGTAAGCATCGTGGAATGACTTCGAGCGGCCCGGTGTGCCCATCGCATCCACCTCGACGACCACAAAGCCAAGCTCAGCAACGGCCTGCTTGTCGGAGCGGGCAGCGCGGAAGCTGCGCGAGCCAACGCTGCCCGACTGCGGCCCGGGGTAGAGGTAGTTGAGGACTGGGTACTTCTTACTTGGGTCGAAGTTGGACGGCGTGTACATGAGGCCGTAAAGGTCCGTCTCGCCGTCGCGGGCCTTCGTTGTAAACGGGATTGGCGCTTTCCACCCGCTGGCGACAAGCTGCGAGATGTCGCCTTCCTCCAATTCGACAACGACGTTGCCATCCGTGTCACGTACGACGGTGATAGGCGGGGTCGTCGGCGTCGAGTAGCTGTCGATGAAGTACTGTCCTGTCGGCGACATCGTGATGCTGTGGTGCGCGTCTTCGGGCGTGAGTAGCTTCAAGTCGGAGCCGTCGAAGTTGATGCGATAGAAGTGGTGGAAGTACGGATCGCTACCGTCGCGGCCGCCTGCCGTGAAAAAGAGGCGGCGGTTTTCGCGGTCGATGTGGCGCACTTGCAACACGGCCCAGTCGCCATGGGTGATTTGGTTCTTCAGTTCGCCTGTCGTGAGGTCGTACAAGTACAAATGCCCCCAGTTGCTGCGTTCGGAATACCAAAGCGCCTCATTCGAATCGAACAGTGCATGCCAGTTGACGAGGCCCACACCCGACTCGAAGTAGGTCGGTACGATCTCTTCCATCACGTCGCGCACTTCGCCCGTCTCGGCGTCGGCGACGCGGAGGTAGGCTTCCTTGTGGTCGCGGCTGCTGGAGACGAAGGCGAGGTGCTGGCTGTCGGCACTCCAGTCGTTATCCATGAACGTCCCATCACGCGCAGCGACGTGGTCGGTCGTCGTGCCTCGGTGTTGGTCTGGCGACATCTGTAAGCGGACCACGCGAGGTTCGGGCTCATCGACGTGGATGATGACGCGGCTGATGCGGAAAATGACGCTATCCTGCGGCAGCGGGTAGCGCCACGCTTCGAGTTCAGAGTGCCCCACCTGTGTGTTGACGAGGTACATCATGCCCACACCTCGTGCGTCGTGCTGGAAGGTGGCAATCTTCTTCGAATCGGGCGACCACAGCATCACTGGGCGCGGGCTCTTGATCCATCCGGCGTTGTTGGTGGCATAGCCAAAATCTTCGATGCCGTCGGTGGTCAGTTGTGTCTCTTCTCCATTGTCAAGATTTTTCATCCACAGGTTGTGCTCGCGGATGAACGCGGCCTTGCTGCCATCCGGCGAGGTCATGCTATAGGGCGGCGCCTCTACTTCGCCGCTGCCGCCCGTAAACTCGGTGCAGGCGTACATGCTCAAGTCGCACATCATCGGCATGCCTTGCACCTCAAATTCAGCGAAACGCCCATCGTCCGATAAGGCCAGATTGCGCAAGGGCAAGCTGTTGGCTGTATAGGTCGGGTCCACAACTTCCGAGATGGCGGCGGCTAGGCGATCATGATCAAACGCCAATTCGCGGGTGCCCGAAGCCGGATCTACGCGGACAAATTCGGTGCCTTCGGGGATGGTGTTGCGGTACCAGAAGCGATCGCCGCCGAGCCACGTGGGGCGTACGGAGGCGCGGAAAACGAGAGGCGAGGTATGTTGGCCGAGGAAGCTTTCGGCGCGGGCATAATCTCCTTCGGTAACGTCGATCTCCTGTGCAGCGGCAGGCAGGGTGATACCAATGGCGAGCAGGACCAGCAAAAAGGCACGCAAACGCATGACGAACGTGGGGTTCGTGGAAAAAGCAAGGGCAAGTCAATATCGTGCTTCCTTGCGCTACCAACAAGCGTAATTACTCGGTAGGCAGCGCGCGTTGGAGGCTGATGTCGCCGTAATAAGCCATCGCCGTGCCGCCTGTGTTGTCCGTATCGGTCATGATGGCGATGCTGGTGATCATGCCCGGCTCCTCGCCGAATGCAGCAAGGTAATCGTCGTAGACGTTACGTTGCTCGGTGTGCCATTCATTGGTAGCCGCATTGCCACTCTGCACGGCGATCATTTGCACCCAATCGGTGTAGGCATTGGGGAGAACAGTGCCTTCTGGCATTTTATTGGCCCAAACATAGTTGAGGGCACGTAAGGGCACATTGCGGTAACCAAGGGCTCCGAGAGCTTTGCGTTTTAGGCGGTCGCGAAAGCCTAGGTTCTTTGGGTCGAAGGCGAACGTCACGTAGATGCGTGCTGCAAAGTCGTCGCCACGCTTCGATGTCAAATCGCCGTCTTTGAGGACAGCAGGCACTTTCCAACGCCATGTTAAGACCGGGTACGTCTTCGGACTAATCTCAACAGCCTTGGCGAGCCCTGATGCCGCATTGGTGCTTTGTGCTTGGACTACCGTGGTCCCTTCATCTACGACTAAGGCGTACTGGGTAGCGGCTTGTTTGCCCAACCGTAATGGTTCCCAGCCATCCATCAGCGGTACTGATGGGTCGGCTTCTGAAAAAGAGGCTACGGAAATATCCGGAGAGTCGTGGTGGGCCGCGAGGAGAAAGAAGAGGGCGAACAACGAAATGAGAATACGAGACGGCATGGCAACCAAGCACAAGAGTATGTAGATGATACCTACTCTGTCGTTGCAGGACGGACGAAAGTATCACAAAAGATGTGCGCAGTAATTACATCTTTGTAGCATCTAGGGTATTCGGCGAGGAATCCAGCTTTTTGTAGTGTGTGGTTTTGTAACTGAAAGGCATGTAGACGAACGGAGGTGGCGAAATCATTCCATTATCATCACATCCTAATCAACGTCATGAAGTCGCGCACCCACCACGTCTTGTTCTGCCTAACCCACCATGCCGTTCTTCTTTTTCTCCTCGCCTTTGTGGTTGCAGACACGTATGCCCAATGGCCACGCGGGGAGGGTAAGGGATATTTTCAGGCCAGTCTCGGGCGTGCTGAAGCCACACAAGGCTTTGATGCCAATCGCTCGCTGGGGCCTCTTGGTTCACTCGAAAGTCCCGAGACCTATGACGAATCGGCGCTTTATTTATATGGTGAATACGGTCTGACCGATCGCGTCACGCTGATCGGCTCGACGTTCTTCAAAAATGCCGAAGGGTCAAATCCGAACGGTTCGTTCAGCAATACCGGCCTCTCGGACCTCACCGTTCAGCTTCGCTATTCGCTACCACAGTTGGGCCCGCTCGTCATCTCGCCGCAGTTTGGATTCAGCATTCCCACAGGGTATGATCCCAGCGACTCACCGCCGCTAGGCTCTGGTGAACTCGATGCCTTAGGACAAGTCACTTTCGGCCTTTCGCTATACCCTGCGCCGGGATACGTCGGTGGTGGCTTTGGAATAAAGCTACGTGGTGGCGACATCCAGAACGAAGTCATTGCCTACCTAGAGACTGGCTTCTTTGTCCACGATAAAGTGCTCCTGCGTGGGCGTAGCGACCTCACGGAAAGCACCACCAACACCAGCAGCGGGTTCTCCATGCTGAGTCAGGTACCTGAGCAGGGGTTCCTGAACCTTGGCCCTGGTCTTTCCATCCTGTTCAACGAAAACTGGCAGCTCCACGTCGATGCTCGCTGGACAGTAGACGGCCGCACAACGGCGCAACTCTTCAACGGTATCGTTGGGCTCGCGTACGTGTTCTAGGCGGCGATTCGGCCCGAATGGAGTGAATCCTTGCAACAGCTGACGCCGTGTTTTCTGACTCGGTGTAACTAATCCAAATGTCGCGGCCTATGAGGGATGCGTGTTGATGCACACACGTTGTGTCCATTCATGTCCCGAGTTTTCTAAGGGAACCCCTGAGAGGGCGTTGAGGATTCTGACTTCGGGCTGCGCGAGGTGATCTGGCGGTCT
>CAYYHN010000054.1:0-5734 GCA_964471245.1 uncultured Rhodothermaceae bacterium
CTCTCTTCGCGCCTCGATCTGCCCCGTGCCCGTGTTACGGTACGCTGGATTCCCGAAGATGTGCACCTATCTGAGGTTGCCCGCTGGCTGGCTCGCTTCGGGTACATTGCCCATCCGGCACGGGGCGATCAGCAAGCGGGCATGCGGACGGCGGCCGAGCGCATGCTCCTCATCCGTATGGGCGTGGCGTGGGCATTGGCAGGCAACGTCATGCTTTTGGCCTTCGCGCTCTACTCCGGCCTCGATGTAGCCAATGAGCCGATGCTCGCCACAGGTGCGCGCTGGCTCAGCATGGCACTGGCAATCCCTGCGGTGGTATACGGCGCCCGTTCCTTTTTCACCCGCGCATGGGCCTCCATACAATTGGCTTGGCGCAGCCGCGACGTACGTCGGCTGCACATGGATACGCCCATCGCGCTCGGCATCTTGGTTGGCACGGGGCACAGCGCGTGGGCGACCGTCAGCGGGACAGGCGATGTGTGGTTCGACTCTATCACGGTGCTCATCGCAGCCTTGCTCACGGCGCGCTGGCTCCAACTCCGGAGCCGTCGCCTCGCAGGCGACGCCACGGAACGCTTGCTTGCCCTAATTCCGTCGATGGTCCGGCGCATCAAGGAAGATGGCGCAGAGGAACTGGTCCCAGCGAAAGATCTCGCGATCGATGACCTCGTTGCGGTACCCGCAGGCGAAGTCATCCCGATCGATGGCCTCGTCACAGCAGGCACTTCCACCGTTAACAACGCCGTGTTGACGGGCGAAAGTCGTCCGCTTCCGCTCGTTCCTGGTACGCGTGTCTCTGCTGGCGCAACCAATATCCAGTCGCCGATCTGCGTTCGGGTGGAAGCCGCTGGTGACGCCACACGCATGGGTAAACTGCTGGCGTGGGTGCGGGAAGCGTCGGAAAAACGTGCCCCAGTGGTATTGGTAGCCAACCGAATCAGCGGCTACTTCGTGATGGGCGTCGTGACACTCGCAGTACTGACGGCTGCCATATGGTGGGCGCTCGCCCCTGAAGAAATGGCGCTCCACGTCGTCGCCCTGCTGGTCATCACATGCCCCTGCGCCCTTGGCATGGCAACGCCGCTTGCAATGGCCGTCGCCTCAGGGCGGGCAGCACGTGTGGGCATTTTCATCAAGAGCGAAGAAACCACGCAGTTGCTCAACGACGTGGATACAATTGTCCTCGATAAGACGGGCACTATCACGGTGGGCGACATGCAGCTCACGGATTGGGTTGGCGACGCCGAAGCGATTGGCCTTGCCATTCAGCTTGAAGCCCACAGCAACCATCCCATCGCCGATGCCTTTGTACGCGCCACGCCACAATTCGCGCCATCTTGCAGCATCGACGAATTGGTCACTGAAGTGGAAGTCGTGTATGGCCAAGGCGTACGCGGATTGGTCGGCGGCAAGCACATGATGGTTGGCCGCCCGGATTGGGTGCAAGCACAATGTGCCGAGGCCCCGTTTGATGCCGTAGCAAAACTCACCGACTTCACCGACCAAGCGTTGCCATCGGTATGGATGGCCAACTGGCCGCGCTCGTTGCACTTGGCGATCCTATTCGTCCGGATGCGGCGGTCGTGCTAGAGGCATTCGCAGCAACGGGAAGAGAAGTCTACATCCTTTCTGGCGACCACCCGACAGTCGTCAGTGCCGTGGCAGAAACGCTTGGCTTGCCCGCTTCGCACTGCCACGGGCATCAGAGCCCCGAGGATAAACGGGTGTTTGTGGAACGTCTCCAACGAGAAGGCTGCATGGTTGCAATGGTCGGCGACGGCGTAAATGACGCCGCCGCGTTGCAAGCCGCCGACGTAGGTGTAGCCGTCCACGGCGGCAGTACCGCCAGCCTCGTCGCCGCCGACGTGTTCCTAACCAAAGCCGGGATGAAGCCGTTGGCGCATCTCTTCAGCGGGGCACATCAGGTCATGCGCGTCATTCGGCGTAATCTGGGCATCTCGCTAGGCTACAATATCCTCGGAGCCACAGCCGCGATTCTGGGCCTCGTAAGCCCACTCGTCGCAGCCGTAGCCATGCCCATCAGCTCGTTGATTGTGGTTACCTCATCGATCCTTCAGCGATCCTTTCGGCATCAGCACGATGAGTCACTAGTTGCCTCAGCTACACAGCCTATGATGCCCACCCCTGAACTGCACACGGCCTCATGAACATTCTCTTCTTCCTCGTCCCTATCGCGCTGATGCTAGCTGCTGCTGGCGTCCTAGCCTTTTGGTGGTCCGTTCGCAACGGACAGTACGATGACGTGCAGACACCCGCCATTCGGATGTTGCTGGATGATGAACAGACGTCGTCATACTCATCTCGCTTGAATTCTAACACAACCTCCAAAACCTGACCTGGTCCAATCCCATGCAAGTAGAAGCTTCAACTCTCGAACTTTTGACCCCTGTGGCCGGAGCTCCCGCCGACTGCACAGCAACCGAATTTCGCTGGCATGCCACGTCAGACACAGCCTACCGTCTGCAAGTAGCCGCCGACGAGATGTTTGAGCGGATCATGATCGACGCTGAAGTCGGCAAAACCGATTCGGTCACGCTGTTCAATGTCTTTCAGCCCAACCATAACACACTCTACTGGCGCGTCGGCAATAATAAAGGTAGCACATGGAGTTCAGGTGAATCATTCGAGACGGTGACGGATGTAGAAGCCTCGCGTGCTCGGGCCGAGTTGGTGTCGCATGCCGCCACCTTAGCAAGCGAGTCCACCGCTGTGCCCAATGCCGACCCCGCCTCCAATGCAGCGGTCCCCATGTACATGTATCAGACCACAAGTAAAAGCAGCCTTACCGTTGGCCTCACGATAATCCTCGTGACCATTGCCACCGTGTCGGCGATTCTCTTCTCGACGATGTAAGTCGCAACACAACGTGAAGAACAGGGCGTATTCCTTCCCGCGAGGGTGCGACGGGGATACGCCCTTTTTGGTGTAGGCCAGCAGGCTTCACGTCACTGCATAGTGAACAGACTACATTCGCACCTACATCCAACGAAAAAAGGAGCCCGCGTCAGCACAGGCTCCTTTTGACTAACGGACCTATAGTGACTGCTACATACGAGCTAACTCGGCCTCGACAATCGCCTTGACGACTTCTTTACTGCGCCACTGGCTAACTCGGCGTCCATTGATGAATAAAGTGGGCGTCGAGCCGACATTAACCTGCCAGCCACGCTGCAAATCTCCTTTCACACGCGCTAACGACTCGGGCGACTCAAGGCATGCTGCAAAATCACCGGTATCCCACCCCCTATCTTCGGCGAGTTCGAGCAACATACGGCGGCTGATGGTTGTTTGGCTGCGGAAGATATCGTCGTGGTATTCCCAGAAGTCGCCTTCGTTTTGAGCACAAACGGCTGCACGAGCAGAGAGTCCGGCTAATGGATGTAGCTGGAAATTATTCGCGGCCATAGAGTCATTTACTGCTGAATCTAGCGGGAAATGCAAGTAATGTAGCTGAACGTCCTGATGATGCTCAAAAAGAGCTGGTCGCAATCCGAAAGCTGCGTCGCGGCAGGCTGGGCACTGGAAATCACCAAACTCGATGATTTCTAACTCTGCTTCAGGATTTCCCCACGCGATGGCGTCGGAGGGTAGCTCAATATCAACTTGCGGCTGGCGGAAGTGTGCCTCTACGTACCGATCTACATCGATGTCTTCAGTAGGAAAATTTGCTTCTGCATACCTATACATGAGAATGAAGCCCGTAAAGAAGATGACACCTGCAAAGATTGAAACCAGTGGCATCTTGGGCGAAAAACCAAGCGCTTCGCTTTCACCGCGTAGGCCACCCAAGTAGTTGCTGAAAAAGCTACCGATCTTGCCGAACGAGATATTGAACATGGCCGGAATGAGTACAAAAAGGCCAAAGTTGACGCCATACATGGCTACGCACACGAGGCATAAGACGCCCAAGTCGTAGAGGTGGAATGCTTTATACACCGAAAAGAGCACGGCTCCTATGCTCAACACCCAAACACTCGCAGCGAGCGCAGCCCCTGTCTCCTTGTTCTTACCGAAGGCTGCGTATCCAATGGCAAGGACGGCATAGAGATAGAACAAAAAGCCCCACCAAGCCACAGGAATGCCCGCCATCATGGCATAGCTTGATCCGTGTGCGACATCGCAGTTGATGACATTGTTGATGGAACACCCGCTCCCCTCCACGAGACCAAGGGTTTCAATCTGGATGGTGGTATTGGTTGCGTAAAGAGCAAGTGCTACGCCAATGGCACCTAGCGCTAACGAAGCTAGCGTAGCCCATCGTACCAGTTCGGGCGCATTGCTACGCTGTTTTCTACGGGAGCGCTTCGCATTCTTTCTGTTGGCTGCCATGTAGTAAAAGTGATGATGTGAAACGAAGTTGGAATTATGCGGCCCGCAAGATAGGCACGAATGGGTGTTGACGCATGAGTTGCGTATTGCCTGGTTATGAATTTGACCGTGCTACGTTCCGCATTACCGTAGCAGAGTCTGGGCAGATCGACGTGAATTCATCAGCGGCACGTACTCCAACAGGGACATCCGTTCGGTTGCAGCGCTCAAACCCTAGGCGCTCAAACCAATCTGCTGCCGTCATTGTTAAGAGGAACAGCGGCGACGCACCCGCAGCAGCCCTCACCGTCTCGACGAGTTTGGCACCAAGTCCACGCCTTTGGGCGGCAGGTGCGACCACAAGTGAGCGGAGCAATGCACCATCGGTATAGCGCTCCAATGCAATCGCGCCGACTAACTGTCCTTCAGCAGACCATGCACCCCATCGCACCAAGTTGGTTGCATCTACCCCTTCAAGGGGCAACGAGGCACCTTGAAGCAAGTCTTTCATAGCGCCAATGTGGTCAGCAGTGAGCAGTTGTATGCGTAGGTCTAGTTGCATGGTTTTTCCGGATTGTATCGTACACTTTTCCTCTGTAGCAAGAAATGTGTAACTCTACGACTATCAACTCGTCACATTTTACTATGCACAACGGCGTCTCCTGTTTATTTATCGGAGAAGATTCCGTATTGTTCTAAGACTAGCTACAAGTATTTCTGCTTTCAGATTTGATCGTTTAAAGTGGCACATTGGTTGCGATTCGTGTAATCGAGCACGTTTAACCTTGGCTCTGACCGCACTCTACAAAATTCAAGTCACGACTTAACTATTTTTAGATATGCCTCACGCGATGCCTGCGTTTCTCGCCCTATTCCTAGTAATGTCCTCTATATTTATGTTTCTTTTCGTCGTGAGTCACCCCATCCGTGACCCGGGCCAAGATGACAAAGGTGACACACCGCCCCCCCCGGCGCCGCCAGAACCTAACGACCCACTACCAGATCCGTCTCACGGTCATGCTTGGACAGAAAACGAGCCAGCCCTCTCATCAAGGAGCTGGCTTTTTTCTTAGTCAATTCTGACGAGACAAATCAAGAACTCAGACTTCAAGACTTATACTTTAGGAGACATTGAGTCGAAGCGGTGAGGCGGTGATAACGAATAAAGTGACTTTTAAACATCGCTTCTTCATCAGCTAGCTTCAACGGAATCAGCCCACATGCACCCCATACCTCTATACGAGTTTTAGAGGCTAATTGGGAATCGGATTCACATGAAGAGCATGTGCGAAAAACGGTCACGCAAGACGCGCGAAGCAGGCGATGCCAATGCATCGTCGGTACAGCTGAAGGTAGCGTGGGCGTTTTGCAGCCGTTCGACTTCGTGAAGACGAAATCCAAACAG
>CAYYHN010000054.1:5744-11921 GCA_964471245.1 uncultured Rhodothermaceae bacterium
TTCCTAATACCCTATTGCAGCGTCTTCCCCGCGTGGATCTGCACCACCTAGCAAGACTCGCCCCTCCTCACGCGATGCGACAGCATCCAACCCTGACGGATCAACAAAGCTTCCGTCCACTTCAAAACGTACGGTGATGCCATCGGCCCGGCCAGAGGTACCACCGCGCTCAACAGTGGTCCATCCTCGACGCTCCAAGTTGTGCACAACATCTTTTGCAAGACCGCGGCGCTCGTAATACAACTGATCTGGCAACCACTGATGGTGCACCCGTGGCGACGAGACCGCCTCCATGACATCCATATCGTGGTCAACGATGTTCATAATGACTTGGAATACCGTTGTGATAATCGTTGACCCGCCTGGCGAGCCAATCACGAGCAGCAGTTCACCGTTGGGATCCTCTACAATCGTCGGCGTCATCGACGACAACATCCGTTTACCGGGTGCGATGGCATTGGCTTCACTACCAACCAACCCAAACATATTGGGCACGCCGGGCTTGGAGCTGAAGTCATCCATCTCGTTGTTCAGGAAAAACCCTGCGCCATCGACAACCACCATCGACCCAAAGCCGCCGTTGATGGTCGTCGTCACACTCACTGCATTGCCATCAGCATCGACGACAGAGTAGTGTGTGGTCTCAGACGATTCGAACGCCATTGGATCGCCATGTGTGAGTTCCTCTGAGATGTCGGCACGGTAGGGATTGAAATCCTTCATACGTACGTCGGCATAGTTCTTCTCGATGAGGTCGCTTACTGGCACATCGAAAAAATCGGGGTCGCCGAGCCACTGTGCACGGTCAGCGTAGACGCGGCGCATGGCTTCACCCATGAGGTGAATGGTCTCGCTGCTGTTAAACCCCATTTCAGCGATATCGTAAGGCTCCACCTTGTTCAGCAGTTGCATGAGTGCCACGCCACCAGAGGATGGTGGAGGCATCGAGATAATCTTGTGCCCTCGATAGCTTCCTGAGACAGGAGCGCGTTCGATCGCTTCATACGCTTCGAGATCAGCATGTGTGATTAATCCATCGCCACGCTCCATTTCGGCAACGATTAAGTCAGCCGTCTCGCCTTTGTAGAACCCATCTTTTCCGTTTTGCGCAATGCGGCGCAAAGCTTGCCCGAGATCTTGCTGACGAAACACTTCGCCTTCTTCATATTTTGCTTCTTCGCTGCCTTTGGTGAAATACCGCGCTGTACTCTCAAATTCTGCGAACCGATCATAGTATGCATTGAATCGAGCAGCATGCCGCCGGGTCAGGACAAACCCGTCTTCGGCGAGCCGGATCGAAGGAGCCAACACATCGGCCAAAGATAGCTTGCCATATTTCTCATGTGCAGCCAGCATGCCTGCGACTGCTCCCGGAACGCCTGAAGCAAGGTAGCCCCGACGGCTCAACATCGGAATCACGTTGCCCTCTTCATCAAGGTACATATCCCGCGATGCAGCAGCAGGTGCTTTCTCTCGGTAATCAAATGACGTGGCCGTTCCGTCGGCATTACGTATCACCATGAATCCTCCCCCCCCAATATTGCCAGCAACAGGATACGTGACAGCCAAAGCAAAACCGGTTGCGACTGCTGCATCGACTGCGTTGCCCCCTTGCTTCATTATATCAACGCCCGCTTGTGAAGCCTCTGCGTGCGCAGATACGACCATCCCGTTCTTTGCCCGGACAGGATCGGGATAATCGCGCAACGCGTGTGTTTGCCCGTCAAGAAACGTGCTTAGCATGAAGACGAGCGCCAAAGCGGCAGCGCTCAAGGACATGACATAAGGAGAACGCAGACGTTTCATTGCACATATTGAAATGGTGATTTTGGCCTCTGAAGCTAGGGCCTGAACAAGGCAATGGCAATCCCCATACCAAGGTAAACAACACTTCAAGAGCATCCAGTTACATACAAGAACCGGGCTTTCTACGCTATTTTGGGGGATTTCACCAGTATACCCAAATTTTTAAATGAAGATTACACGAATAGAAAAGCCAGTTGCACATATGTGTCAAATTCTACTTGCATTCGGGCATTCATGCCTTACCTTCTAGCCGGTTCCCCGCTACCATCGTATCCGCATCAGTTAATCCCACCTTTATGAAGAACCGTCTCGACCATGCCATCCGCGTGATGACTGTCGGTGCTGGATTCGTAGGCGTGTTGGTATTTGTCGTATTCCAACTGCTGTAACGAGGACGCCCACAGCGCTGCTTGAAACGCAAGAAAAATCGCACAGCCTTCCTAAGATCAGGGCTGCGCGATTTTTCTTTTTAATCCTATTTTGGTTGCAATGGGAAGGATGCACGGCTCAAACTATGCTACGCTTCACTGACTAATCCCCTCAACTTGCAGTCAACCGAATTGGCTACCTTGTCTCGTCCTCGCCTCCTTATCATCGTAAATGTATACACGCCAGATCTCGGCGGGGGGATTCTCTTCAGCGACCTTTGTACGGGTCTTGCAGCCCGTGGCTTTGATGTCGAGGTGCGTTGCGCGGTATCGTACTACCCTGAATGGACGGACAAAGCCAATCAAAACGGTTGGCGTATCCATCGATACACGGCTAACGGCGTTGATGTGACACGTCATGGGCTGTTCATTCCTAGCAACCCAAGTTCGCTGGTGCAACGACTCTTCTATGAGGGCAGCTTTTTTCTGTCCCTAGCTCGCCGCTGGCCCAAGAAACACCGGTACGACATGGTGATGGTCTATTGCCCATTAGTCGGTGCGGTTGCGTACGGTGGGTTAGCTCGTTGGCGTACAGGGTGCCCTCTTTGGCTGAACGTGCAAGACCTCTCTGCCGATGCCGCGGCAGCCAGTGGCATCTCTTCGGGAAAGGCCACGCGTGTACTTGCATGGGTACAAAACAGCTTGTTTAATCGTGCCGATGTATGGAGTTCGATTTCCCCTGTCATGGTGAAACGGCTTGAAGAGCTGCGTACACGCAATCAACCCGTCTTGTACCTACCCAATTGGTTGCACGCCTCACTTCGTACACACATCGCACAACAATCCGATAAGCTCGGGCGAAATCCTAGCGAACCGCTACGTTTGTTCTACAGCGGCAACATCGGTACGAAGCAGGACTTACTCACGTTCTGCAAAGCCTTGCACACGACAGACCTTGCCTTCTCGTTCCGCATCCACGGTGGTGGTGGCCAAGCGCAACCTGTTGGCGACTGGGTAGCTACCACAGGCGATACGCGCTTCTCGTTCTATCCCCTCACCGATGAAGCCGAACTGGCACGCCAACTGCACGCCACGGATTTCTTCGTCATTACTGAAAAGGCAGGCTCTGGCGGGTCATTCATTCCAAGTAAACTGATCCCCGGTGTGTCCTCACAAACGCCGATCCTTGCCGTTTGTGATGCCGATAGCCCACTCGGCCGCGAAATGGAAACCGCGGGCATTGGTCCGCGTTCGGACTGGCATACGCTCGACGCGCTTTTCGACAGCTTGTCTAATGTGTACAATAATTCCGAGTCCTACACTCGCTGGCAGCAGCGCGCAACAGAACGTGCCCGCTTCTACGAGCGCGAGGTGCTAATCGACCGCTATGCAGACGCCATTCGAGCCGTCATTGCTAATGATCATGAAGGGCTTAAGCGTCACCTGCTAGCCAATTTAACCGCCTGATTTTAGCGACGTATCCAGTTTCATGCGTGACCTTATTCTCGTCGGCGACCGTGTGCTGATCGACCCTGACCTTGGCGAACGCCAGACCAACTCCGGCCTTTACCTTCCAGCTACCGTCGTCGAGCAAAACAAGGTTTTAGAAGGACGCGTGGTGAACGTAGGCCCAGGGTATCTGATGGCGAACCCCGAATACACAGAAGGCGAACCATGGGCAGTGCAACGAGAAGCCGTCCGTTACTTGCCACTTCAGGCCCAAATTGGGGATACAGCGTTCTTCCTGCGCAAAGAGTCTATCGAAATCAATCATGATGGCAAGCGATACCTCATTATTCCTCACAATGCTATTCTTGCCTTGCACAGGCAGCATCTGGAGGATCGAATAGAAGGCATTGACGGATTGGACGAGTTGTTCGACTAGCATACGTGAGACAGGCTTCGGCACTCTCTACCAAAAAAGGAGGCAGCCACATGACTACCTCCTTCAGAATAGGCCGCAATGCGCTATCGACTAAAAGCGCGCACCCAAGAAATACGGGAGCATCTTCCGCCACGTCGGCCAATCGTGGCGCATGTCATGGCCCCAGATGTCGAGTTCGTGTGGAATACCTTTCGCATGGAGAATGCTGGAGAAGTATTCGGAGCTTTCTGGGCTCTCATAATCTCCACGCCCGGAGGCGATGATGATTTTCTTCTGGCGAAGCTGGTTTAGTGTATACTCATCGCTCAGATTCGGTACATAATCGGCAGGCGAATTGAAGTACACGTCTTCATCGTAATAGCCTTTCGTGTAGACCTTCAGGTCGTACACACCACTCATTGCAATGGTACCGGCAAAAAGGTCGGGTCGACGGAAGAGCGTATTCAAGCTGTGCAATGCACCTAGCGAGGCCCCAGCCGTGATGATGGGCACGGGACCTTGGCAGCTATTGGTGATAAATGGGACCACCTCCTCGGCTACATAGCTGTTGTATTGCTGATGGCGAATTGCCTTGTGTCGCGGCTGCATGTGGTTGTTCAACCAGCTCTCCATATTAATGCTGTTTATGGAGAACACCTTGATCTTTCCCCCTTCAATGAGTGGCCGCAATGTATCGATAAGCTGAAAACGCTCGTACTCGAGGTAGTCTGCGGCGGCTGTAGGGAACAGCAATACAGCGAATCCGAAGTGACCATAGGTCACGATTTCCATTTCTTTATTGAGCCGAGGGCTCCACCAGGATTGTATGTCCCGTTGCATGGTCGTGCTTTTTATCTTCTAAGTGACTATTTCTGGATTGGTTGCACATTGGAGACGTGCCCTGCCCTTGCGTCTTCTTCTCGAATTACAATCTCTACACCCGTGCAAGTAGCAATTAAAGTGTGCGAAAATACCGGGACCATATATGGTAGTAGTGTACATTCGTTTAGAGTTTGGCGAATTTGTATCCATCTGAGCTCTAATACACTTATTCGCTAGAATTCCTCATCCTTAATCGCCTATGACACTCTTTTGGAACGCTGTAGAACAACGCACCCGCGCCTTGTGGCGTATTCTTGCCTGCTTGCTCCTTACCGTGGTGGCCGTGCTGGCTGCCACGAGTGCACTGGGCGAAATGTTTGGTTCGACAATGGCTGGTATCGTCGGGCCACTGGTGGGTATTACCGCTGGCGTTTGGCTTGCAGGCCGCCTGCTCGATCTACGCGGCCTTGATGAATTTGGCCTCTCCTTGGATCGCAATTGGTGGATGGACTTCACTTTTGGTGCCGTACTGGGTGTGGCCTTGATGGCGATGATCTTTGGCGTTGAGTATGGAGCAGGATGGATCAGCATTACCGATACAAATGTTACCAGCGATACCGAGGTGTCGTTTGCTGTAGCGTTGCTGATTGGGTTGCTGGGCTTTATCAGCGTAGGCTTCTACGAAGAACTGCTGTTCCGAGGTTATCTCCTTCGCAACATCGCAGAAGGCCTGCATTTCAAAGCAAACAGGCCCGCCGTTGCGATTATCATCGCGTGGGTGTTTACGTCCGCGTTTTTCGGCGTGGCGCATGCTGGCAACCCCAACGCAACGCTCATTAGCTCCTTGAACATTTCCTTAGCGGGTATCTTATTAGGCATTGGTTATGTGTGCTCAGGCAAGCTCGCCATCCCTATTGGGCTTCATATCACATGGAATTTCGCCCAAGGCAACCTATTCGGCTTTCCGGTAAGTGGCACCACGGGCTTTAGCGCACAAGTCTTTCAAATTGAGCAAGGCGGCCCCGACCTGTGGACTGGTGGTGCGTTTGGTCCCGAAGCCGGACTTATAGGCCTCGTTGCAATGGGGCTTGGTTTATTTGCCACATGGGCCTATCTACGTATGCGATATGGGCGCGTGCGGTTTGATGAAAGCCTTGTGCATCCACCTGAAGTCACAACTCATTCAGACGCAGCGCCTTAGAGTGTGGTTGTGCTGTCTCGGAGTGTGATGACTTTCCTTGTCATCACACAACCGGATATACTAAGGTAACTCAAGTTTGGAGGTATCTCGATTAGCAAAACAAGCTGGGTGCCCAA
>CAYYHN010000055.1:0-686 GCA_964471245.1 uncultured Rhodothermaceae bacterium
AGTTCTCCCGTTTATAACATCGATCACAGACAAATCTGGAGGCATACCTTGGGGTTTGAGCATCCAAGGTATGCCTCCAGATTTGTCTGTGATCGATGTTATAAACGGGAGAACTGTATGCAAAATGTCATGGGACAGCGCATCGGCTTCGTCCAGATACGCTAAGGCCATTTGGGTAAACAGAGGTTGGCTTTCTGGGCTGGAGGTATCTGGCTCGAGCCCAAAGCCAAATCCACCATCAGGGTTCTGGTAGGCCAAAACGGCATGCTGCACAGCTTTGGGAGAACCACCAGTGAAGTGGTAATCAAAAAGCCTGCGTTCAATCATCCTTGAATTGCTAAGGATAAAATCGCGTGCTCGCTTGAAGCCAGATTTGGATAGCATCACAAGTTACCTGTGGCCATGGAACAATGAAATCAGCTGAAACCGTACGCACCCACGTCAACATAAGCACGTTCGACTGAACACCTCGCCTATTGCCGTTTAGAGCAATAGGTTATCGAACGATCCGCCGCGCTTGCGACTCTTCATAGAGCCCCCATTCGATGAGCTTCCTAGCCAGTCCAGCAGGACTTTGATAAGTAACCATCGGCGGTTCGAGTTCGACAGGGCGCTTCTCCGTGGGGGCAAGGCCTAAAAACTCTTGGCCATGAACGCGAAGCCGCGGCTTCCCGATCCAGAGGTAC
>CAYYHN010000055.1:696-11880 GCA_964471245.1 uncultured Rhodothermaceae bacterium
TCTTGTCTACCGAGGCGATTCGGACAGCGCGTTCCTTATGGACATGCCAGACGAAATCGCGTCCTCTGACACGGATCTTATGTCGACCTTTTGTTCGAATGGCCATCGCATTTCAGGAATAATGGCTGCCAATGTTGATCTTGACTGCGCAGAGCAAGGAAGCACGCATTCTTGCAGGAAGCAAGACCTTGGCCCCTTTTTGTGGCTTACGCGATGAGGGATTCATTATCCAATGGCACACTCAGATTTCAAGTACGTAGTCGGGCATGAATGCCGCATGTGCTTCATCTGGATATCCTTTCGGGTTACAGACGACGCGGGTTGAACCAATCATGTAATCCTGCTGGACATGGACATGACCATGTACCCACAGGGCTGCTCCTGAGCTTGCAACGAAACTATCGAGGGCGGAGGCGTACGCCGCGCTTAGGATATCGTCTCGATGCCATAAAGGAATCGATTCCTCACTGGGAGCATGGTGGGTAACAATCACAACTTTCCTATTGGATGCTTGCCTGACGTGCTTAGCAAGCCAACTCCTTGAGTGAAGATGAATCGTTGCGGTGTCGATGGAACGAAGCTTTCGGTACTGCGGACTCACCCGAATCTTTTTGTAGTCCGTCATTTTCTGAGTCGCCTCATAGCCAGCGATCCGAGGATCTCCATACAGCCTGAAGTCTGTCCAAAGTGTGCAGCCTAAAAAAGTGACCTCGCCAATGTCGAGCCTGCTATTTTCAAGGATATGCACATTGGACCCAGCTGCTAGTTGCTGCAGTTTGGCGACATGCTTAGGAAGGGCCTGTCCATAGTGTTCATGATTGCCCAAGACGTAGAGGACGGGCGAGTCAGGAAACTGATTTTTTGCCCAATCGAGTCCTTTCTTGCCGAGATGAATATCGCCAGCGAGTATGACGATATCTGCTTCGGTTTGGGGAGGATCGAAGGGTTCGAATTCAGCGTGTATATCACTCAGAATATGCAGCTTCATACATGATTACTTGCTTTAAGTAGATAACGTTGGAGGCTTGTAGTGAGCGCTGCCGGGCGCATCTAGTCAGAAGCGTAGCCACTTCCACGTTCAAGCGCAATCCAGTCCAGTTTACATCCGAAACTCTGCCTTGCCGTGCCGCATTACTCGTAAGCCTCCAACGTGCTGAAGATTTCCGATGACAATGACCTGAATGTATTGCGAATAGACGCTGATAGCCCTGGGTAGTTATCAAAGTCAGGGTGGGTGACGAGGTCACGCTCGAAAATGGAATATTCAGGCATTACATCCTCATTTACCCATTCCACACCCTTTAGCTTTTGCCAGTATACACGCTGTACTTCCTTTGTTCGGCCAAGCAACCACAACTCAAAAGTTGCCTTTTGGTGATTGAGAACAATGGCAAACTTCAACTTCCTATGCTTCAAATAGTCGTTTTGCAGATAAAAATAGGTATAGTCTATGTAGCCATGTAATACGTTCGCAACCGAAAACGCGCCTGTGTAGTCTTTTGCAAAATCAGTCCGGAGGCGCTGAATAATGCTGACCAAGCTTTGATACGTTTCTTGAACTTCTCCGCTGGCTAAAGCCTTTTTATAAGCAGGAATTCGACGATTGATAGGTTTATCTGACATGGTCTTTTGGCTTGGACCCTTGGCGTTGTTTAACGCCCCTTGAAGTCGGCAGGAGTTGTCGATAATACTCGGGCTGCATTCTCGGCTACTATATGCTGCAGGGCGTGGGAATCCGCAACCTCATATGATGTGCGGCGGTGCCGACATATCTGGAACGACATCAAGAAGCCGCCGATCACGAACGCGCACGATGGCATAAAAATCTTTGCAGCAAAGTGGGCATTCTGCATAGGCCTTGCCGTCGACGTCCCCGCTTTCTGGGCAGCCACCGTTCTGAACAGCTTTGCGGGGATGAAATGGATAGACATCGCCAACGTTGAGTGTAACCATATTCGATGTATCACCCAGATAAAGGTCGAAGCCAATCTCCGCAAGGTCACTGCAGCGAGGGCAGTGCATCTCAATTACAGTGTGGTTATAGGTACCCATGGTGTCATGGTAATGTGTGTCAGCTTTTTGAGCAGCACTACGGCTCAAAGTAGTCCGAGGGCCCATGCTTCAAACATGAAGGCAAGTTAATCCCATGGCTTGCTGCTGCGGTAGGTTCGCTGCATGGCTGAGGTTCCAATCAGGTATGTGGCAAACCCGAACGGGTCAACCGGTTTCGACCACCTCATGTATTCACGGCGTGACAGACGTTGGGCTAGACATGAACGGAACCGTTGGTCGCTGTACCACCTCGCGTTTGAAGGAGCGGCCCCACGCCCGTGGCGGCATGTGAAACTGGCGACTAAACTCGCGGCTAAACTGCGACGCGCTTGCATACCCGACGGCGTACGCGGCTTCGCTGACCGTCGCACCCTGCCGAAGCAGTAGCGCGGCGTTGTTGAGCCGCATTGCCTTAATGAACTGCAATGGAGCATAGGTTGTGACGGCCTTGAAGCGGCGGTCGAACACGGCCCGACTCATCCCCACACGCCGGGCGAGGTCATCGACGGAGATCGACTCGTGGAGGTGGTCGCGCACGTAGCCCACGATCTGTGCTATCTCTTGTCCCTCGCTGAGGTGGCCCCGGATGAGTGCGCCCGCCTCGCCTTGAATCGCGGCATAAATCAGCTCACGAACGCGTCCCGGTCCAAGGATGCGGGCTTCTTCTGGATGGCCGAGTAGGGCGAGTATCCGCCGCAGCGCATCCGAAAAGGCAGGATCCCACCGAACAACGCCAAGTCCGCTCGGGTTATCCGCACCCGTGACACGTGCAACAGGGGGCGTAGATGTAGGTGCGGCTTGGCACGCAACAATAGTTTCTACGGCTACTCGGCTTTCCAAGCTCACCAGTAGGCCTAGGACAGGGTTTTGTGGCGTGGCTGTTGGGACTTCGGCTTCAATGGGGATGGACATCGTTACGCAGAGGGCTTGGCCTGCCTCGTAGACAAAGCTGCGCCCGTGGAGGTACGCCTGCTTCGTTCCCTGCACGATGGCGCAGATGCTCGGCGGGTACACGGCGTTCACGCGGGGGACAGGGGTGTCGACCCGGAACAACTGGATCCCGTCCAGCAAGGTGTCGAAGATGCCCGGTGCGGGGAGATGCCGCACGATGAGGGCAGAGAGATCAGTCATGCCGTAAAGTATCATGTGCGGAGGGCTGATTCAATGGAATTGAGGGGATTGGGCACAAATGAGAGGGAATGTGGAGCATGCTGTGTGATAAATGAGGGTATTATGCAGTAATCAATGCCGGGGTTGATAGGGCTAATAACCCAGAGGCACATAAAGCAGAGCACAAAAACAAGAAGTGTAAACAATGCCGACCGAAAAGACATTTGGGCCGAAGGGCTGGACACCGGATCAACTCGGCTCTCTCGTTGGCAAAACCTATGTCATCACGGGTGCCAATGCTGGTGCGGGATTTGAAGCAACGAGGATACTCCTATCGAAGGGCGCAGGCGTGGTGATGTTGAACCGGAACCCCGACAAGTCGGCGGTAGCTATCGCAGCCCTGAAAGGGGAGTTTGGCGAGGATGCTGACATACGCTTCGTGCACATGGATCTGGCAGCGCTAGGCTCTGTGCGAGCGGCTGCGGCTGAGGTGGTACACATGGCTCCACGCATCGATGCGCTCATTTGCAACGCCGCCATCGCGCAGGTAGCCAAGCAGGAGACCACGGTAGATGGGTTCGAGAGTCAACTCGGCGTAAACCACTTCGGTCACTTCCTTTTATGCGGCCTGCTCTTCGAACGAGTCGAGGCGTCTGGGGGCCGCATCGTGGTTGTCGGCAGCAACGCGTATAAGATGGGGCTGAAGCGCATCAAGTTTGAAGACCTTAATTTCGACGAGACGTATACAGCATGGAATGCGTATGCCCAGAGCAAGCTCGCGCAGATGATGTTTGCTTATGAGCTGCAGCGTCGCGTCCGGGCTGCAGGTAAGAACGTCCAAGTTCATGTCTGCCATCCGGGTGCCTCGAAGACGAATTTGCTCAAAGATACCGCCAGTCGCTTCAACAAGATCGTCTGGGCCATCTCCTCGCATATGATCGCACAATCGGCTGAAAAAGGTTCGTGGCCCGAGGTTATGTGCGCCACCGAAGAGGATCTGAAGCCCGAGACACTCTATGGACCCACGAAGCGCATGGAGACGGTCGGTCCCGTCGGTGAATGCTCACTGGAAGACCATGCGTTAGACCGGGACATGGCGACGAGGCTCTGGATCGTTTCTGAGCAGAAAACAGGGCTGAGTTGGTCTCCCTAGTCGGCCTGCACGTACAATCAGACGAAACAAGCGCAAAGAGAATGCATATGTCTTCAACTCAAATCTTCGGGGTCGTGTTGGCCGTTCTTGGCGTCTTGGCTGCCGTGTTTCCAACCTGGTTCGGCCTCCTCACTGGCGGCTCTGAGCCGCCGGTCGATGTCTTCGAGGCTGTCGAGCGCAGAGTTCGCGGGGGTATGTTGCTCGGGGTAGGGTTGTGCTTCATCGCCATAACTGCGCTTCGCCCTTGGTCGCTCAGCATTCCCACCGCGCTTTTCTATTTCATGGTGGGTGCACTCGCGGCACGCCTCCTCGGCCTGCTCGTCGATGGCACTGTCCCGAGGCAATGGCTCTTAGTCGCTGTAGAGGCCGGAGTGATGGCTATCGCTGCGCTCTGGCTCTGGCGTAGCAGTGGGTCCGCGCCTTGAGCTTCCTGGTCGCTTCGGCCTAGGAGGCTTTATCGATGGCGCTGCGTGCTTAAGTGAGCGGGTTCATCGTTGTTTTTAATGACCGGAAAGCCTTGGTGCAACATCTCAACGGTAGCCTATCGCTATCAGAAAAGGCGGCGTGATACGCGACATCATAGGAAAATGGTGTCGCGAAACGGTGGGCGGAGGGCTTGGTCTAGCCGGTTGACTGATCGATCATTCCGGTATGCTGCGGGCGATACGGAAGCCAATATTATAGCTGGTGTAGCTCGGGTGCAGCCGGTAGCGATAACTGACCCGATTATAGTACGCCCAAGAGTCCATGGCACCACCGCGAAGGACTTTGATGGGCTCTGGTGCACTTAGGCCGTCATAGCTTGCATACCAATCCTCGGTCCACTCAAATACATTGCCTAGGATATCGTAGAAGCCAAACGCGTTGGGCTCTTTGCCACCAACCTCACGCGTATACCCGTCTGGTTCGCCGTAGAGATACCAAGCAATCCGATCTAAGTTGGTATCCTGACCTTCTCTGGTCATCAGGTCGCCTGCATATGTATCCGTTGTTGTTCCTGCGCGGGCAGCGTATTCCCATTCTGCTTCGCTTGGTAAGCGATAGCCATTGGCGCCTAGGGTGAGCTTGTACCCTTCAACCGGGTCGATTTGGTAGGCAGGGTCTAATCCATCAAGCAGGGAGAGGCGATTGCAAAACCGTACGGCATCGTACCAAGAAACCTGCTCCACAGGCTTGTTGGGGCCCACGTTGTAACTCGGATTGTAGCCCATTATGGCTTCAAACTGTGCTTGGGTTACTTCGTACACTCCAAGGGCAAACGGAGCGACGGTTACTTCTCGTACAGGTCGCTCTGCGGGTTCGCCTTCTGCCGCACCTGTATCTCCCATCTTGAAGATGCCGCCCGAGAGTGTAACAAGGGGCAAGTGTGTTGCCGTGGATTGCATCAACTGCGTTTCTTGTGCCTCAGTTGTTTTTTGCGAGGCTAAGCCAAGGAAGATGAGCAGTACGAGGAAACGAAGCATAGATCGATAGGGCCTATAAGCTTGAGGGGGGCGTCGAGGCAATACGTTGGTAAGAGGTGAGCGCATAAACAACTGCTGGCACGCTTGGTCATGTGTTAGGCATTTGTGACATGTAGTTCAGTCGCAATCCTAAACAGGTACTGCCGCCGCAACGCGTCGGTCATGGCGTTCTTGTCCATGTTGATGGTGGCGATGCCTGCAACAGTGCCCCCGGCGTTTGCTATCAGATAGAGCGCGGCATCAATCTGGGCACCTGTCTCAATCCATTCATCTACGACCAGCACTTGCTGACCTCTGAGCTTCGTGTCTTTCCGTAATGCGAGTGACTTGGCCGTCCCCGTGTAGTCGACAAATGTTTTGGATCGCGTTGGTACCGGTAGTTTTCCGCCTTTACGGATCGGTAAGAAGCCAGCCTTCAACTTGATTGCTATAGCTGTGCCCAGAATAAAACCAAGGGCGTCGACTCCAGCGACGAGGTCAATTTCGCCAAGAAAGGGAGCACTAAGATCGGTAACGAGTTCGCTAAAGGCTTCATGATCAGTAAACAGAGGCGTGACATCATAACGTCCACCGTTCGTTTGCGTGTCAATGCGTTGGAGGTACGATTTCATGAGCATGCGCTTGTTGTCGAGAACGAGTTACTCCGGTACTAACGGCGACATCAATTGGATGACGTTGCCTTCTGGATCCCGAATCTGAAGGATCTTTTGCATCAACTGATCAAATTCGATGATGTCGGGGCGCGCTCCCGTGGCGGCTTCTATTCGATCCGCAATCGCCACTACATCGGCAACATAGAATCCGGTTTTGAACAGGCCCAGAGGTCGATCTGAAGCAGAGGCCGAGGCCAAATAAATCAACTCGACGTGTAGAAATTTATTTCTGAGGTTTTCAATGCAGTAGGCGCCATTCGTTGTCACCGATCCGCCCACATTTTCGAGCCCAAAAACGCGTGTGTACCACGCTTCAGCGGTATCTACATCCTCCACCAACACCGCGAAATAGTGTGTGCCTTCAACCTCAGTTATCCACGGCTGATCAGCATCTTGGGCCTGTGCTGGGAAACTAAGAAGTGCAACCCATGCGCCAAAGCAAGCGATTCCGATGGGGCGAAGGTGCCTAAACATTCTTGCTGGATAGTAATTGGTTATACATGAGGGTGTGCGAGTATACCACCAATAGAGCGCCCGAACCCCTGTCGTTGCCCACCGAGGGCTCATCAGCAACGTCTCGTTGCCTACTGAAACCCATCAACGATCCAGAGGTCGGCTTCATCGTGGCGTTGTTGGACAAGGGCGATGGTTTGGGCATCGGGGGTGAGCGTGAGGCCAACCATGCCCGCGGGCATCTGCTGGACGGCACCTATCACCTCCGTATCACCAGTGGCACGATCGTAGCGAATGAGTTGCGTCGGGGCACGTTGCAGAAAGTAGATGGCGTCGTCGTCGATGTCCCAGTTACCCCAATCATCAGGCCTGAGCGTATTGATGACGGGTTCGGCGGAACCGCCGGTGAGGCCCGTGCGAAACAGGCCGGGCTCGTCATGGCGGGTAAAGTAGAGATTGCCATCGTCTGGATGGCCCGTGGCGAGTGCCCGGAAGCCGCCCTCAGTGGTGATAGGTTGCGGCGTGCCACCGCCAGCAGGCGTGCGCCATACCTGCCATGCGCCAGTTCGGTTAGAAGCGAAATAGAGGTGCTGGCCGTCGGGCGACCATGACGGCACCATGTCCTCGGCAGGGTCGGTGGTGATTCGGCGTGGCGGTCCGCCGGTCATGGCGACGACGTACACCTCCGTCTGCCCCTCGATGCGTGTCTCAAAGGCAATCTGCTTGCCATTCGGTGACCAGCGCGGCGACGAAGTGAATGGCCCACCGAAGCGCGTCAACTGAATGGGGCGACTGCCGTCGGCAGCGCTGATCCAGACCTCCGAGCTGCCGCTGCGCTCCGACGTGAAGGCGAGGTGCTGTCCATCGGGGCTGAAATGCGGAGCGGCGTCCACATGGGTCGAGTGGATCAGTGGTTGTGGGGCGGTGCCCTCAGCGAGATCACGTATAGAGGTGGCAACGATAGACACGTCGTTGTTCCATTGCTCGAACACGAGGCGGTTGGTGTGGCGCGCAAGTACCGGCTTCCGCATGAATGCATGACCGCCCATCACCCACGTCGGTTCGCGGCCATCCAGTCCGACCTTCCAGAGGCTTGGCGTGCTGTTGGCACGGTGCGATGCAAAGATGAGATGCTTGCCATCGGGCATCCAGTCGATGTGCGGCGTGGTCGTGTTGTCGTACGTCAGCCGTTGTACCTCGCCGCTGCCTAGTTCGACGGTGTGGAGGTCGCCGAGAGCAGGGGCGAGCATGAGCGCCGTCGTGCCAGGCACGGTGCCGCGCACAAATCCGATGCTGCGGCCATCAGGGGCGAACGTCGCCGAGAAGTCGCCAAACGTTCCGGTGGGCGGGTCGGTCAGCGTGGTGATTTCTCGTGTGGCGACATCGAGCAGGTAGATACGGAATGGCTCGTCGCGGTTGGGGCGGTCGCTGAAGGCGATGGTCGTGCCGTCGGGTGACCACGAGACACCGGTGACAAGGAAGGTGTGGCAGTCGGCCAGCTTGCGTTCGTCGCCACCAGGCAAGGGGAGGATGAACAGGCCACAGTTGCCTTGTACATCGCCACGCAAGAACGCCAGCGCCCGCCCGTCAGGTGCCCAACCAGGGCTGATTTCGATGCCGGGCGTTTGCGTTACGCGCTGTGCTGTCTCCACGCCCACTTGCTTGATGTAAAGGTCAATGTCTAGCAGCTTATCGGTCGTCGCCGAGAAGGCTACGTGTTCACCATCGGGCGAGAGGGCGACATCGAACTCGACGCCTGGATAAGTGGTGAGCGGTGCAGCGCGGTAGGTCGTTCGTTCAGCCCCATCGGATTGTGCGAGCGTAAACCCGAACAGGCCCAGCAGCACCGCCACACAGCCCATAATGATGTACGGCGTGCGTTGCCGCGGGCGCTGGGAAGTATTGGCGAACAGTGGTGGCTGCGAGGTTAAGGGCCTCGGACTTGCGTCAGGCGCTTGGGGTTTGTGAGCCGGAAGCGAATGCGCAGGGACCAGCAAGCGGTAGCCTCGTTGCCGAATGGTCTCGATGACCCGAGGAGCACGGGGTGTGTCGCCGAAGATGCTGCGGAGATCCGAGATTGCACGGTTCAGTGTATCATCGCTCACCACTGTGTCGGGCCAGACCGTGCTCAAGATTGTCGCACGTGAGACGACCGTACCTTGGTGTTCAGCTAAGCATAGCAGCGTCGCCATTGCTTTCGAAGTGGTGCGAAATGTGCCGTTCGGGCCGTCAATCTCATTCAGGTCAGGGCGAACTGTCCACGCGCCGACCTGCCACATTGCAGGTGCAGATTCCATCATCTATGTCATACGGCCATGTACCATCGTTGCACACGGCAAAGGAGCAAAAGAAGTAAGACCAGTTCTCAAAAATTTCTGTGCAAGCGCGCACGCACCGTTATGCCGAGCAACGTCGAGATATCTCCTGCGCAAGGTAGAAGGGTTGCCGAACCAGAAAAGATCTCTTTGCTCAACACCCTTAATTAAGATGAAGGTTTTTGTGGGCATAAGCAGTCTCAAGCATTTGGTGTAAGATGCTAAGAATGGTCACCAGAAGTGCCCACATCAAGGCAAAAGCCAGCACAAAGTGGAGCCACCGTACATCTCCGGTCCTCTTTCAGCTACATTTCAGGTGGGTGCAGCCAAATTTCAGGTTTGTCTCAGGCTTCTTCGTGTCGTTTCGCAGTAGGTTGCATCCCATTGCACCGGAAGCCTCCCGAGGCGTTTGGTCACGCAAACAACAAGCTGAAATTCCTTTTCGGTTCGCGGCCCGACGCAACCGCAGGCCGAAATCCCAAGGCATCATCGCTCCGCCCGATGATGCCTTGGTTTTTATCTGCCAACGGGTCGCTGGGGGGGACGCCACTTCCCTAGCCCGGCCGGAGCAGCAGTATCTACTCTATTCGATAGTTGCTGGGTACCTGCTGCATTATACCTCTAAGGTTCGTCTCAGGTTATTTCGACCACCGTACTCCACATACATAGCATGCACAATTTAAGGAACGCATGTCTGGTGGTTTCGTGACGTGCCCTATCGCTTTCGCTATACCTACTAGTATAGCCACATGTCGAATGTGCGGCGATATTGGCGCGTAACCGGGTGCTCTGGACCAAGAAAATTGAACAGGGCGATGCCGAGCTTACGAGCACCGTCGTCGTCGTAATAACGGTTTTGCTGGAGTACTTCGATGATGTGCAAAACTGCGCTGTCGAACACTTGGGCGCGGGTCGCTTCGAGGGCGGCAGCGTAGGTGATGCGAATGGGATCCTCAGGAAGGACGGCCGTGTCGCGTACTAAGAACGTAGCCAAGGTTTTTACAGCTTCGCCCATCAGTACAAAACGTGGCTCGCCAGAGGCTGCAGCCTGTGCGAGTTCGGCTGCACGTGCAGGATCGCGGAAGATGATGATGCGTGCGAGCATGGCACGAGCCTGTGCGTTGTTGGGTTCGTCAACCAAAGCGGCTTCGAGGAGTTGTTCGGCCGTGGCAAGATCTCCAAGCTCAAGTGCCGTTTCTGCTTCGCTGACACGAGCCTTGTTCGCTGTAGGCAATGCTTTGTCCAACCACTGACGTATAGCGTACTCGGGAAGCGCACCGGTAAACTCATCGACGACGGAGCCATCCACAAACAGCTTGACGGCTGGAATGCCTCGGATGCTGTATTGCCTAGAGACGTTCTGGTGTTGATCGGTGTTGACTTTTATAAGCGACCAGCGGTCATCTTCGTGCGCCAGTTTTTCGATGACAGGACCAAGAACGCGGCACGGACCACACCACGGTGCCCAAAAATCAACGACGACGGGCTTTTCATAGCTCGCTTTGATCACTTCTTCCTGGAAGTTCTGGACCTCGTATGCCATACTTGTGTTATTTTTACTCTCAATTATATAGTTTTGCACAACATTGGTGGCCGTGAGGCTACCGCTGTTACCAATAAATATCCGACCACCAACGTACGTTTCACGTCCATGATAACCCGCCTTCCCGCCGCCGGATTCGTGTTCATTGCTTCTTTGCTGCTTGTAGCTTGCCAGTCCGACCAATTGGATACGACGGATACCCAGACCACCATTGGCGATAGTTATGACCCTGCTACCGACTCGCTCCGCTTTGCGGGCGAAGTGCATCTACGCAACATCCGCCAACTCACGTTTGGCGGGAACAATGCGGAGGCGTATTGGAGCATGGATGACACCCAACTGATTTTCCAAAGCGACTGGGGCGAGATCAACAGCCAAGGTTGCGATCAGCAGTTTGTTATGAATGCCGATGGCTCACCTCTAGCGAGTGGAAATCAGTACG
>CAYYHN010000056.1:0-11388 GCA_964471245.1 uncultured Rhodothermaceae bacterium
CTCGCCCTCCTCTTCCTCGCGCCCGCCGGGTTCGCGCAGAACTGTCCGCCGCATGCGATAAGGATAGAAGGAACACAAAAATGAAGCCCTCTATTGACAATGCAGGGGCAAAAACAGACAACTTATAAGCATTTTACGTGTCTTGATTAAGATGAAATCCTAGCATAACCTTGCAAAACCGTGTGTAAAATTGCTTACTTACTATCTGTAGTCTGAATACGCTGGTATTTAAGCTCGGATTACCACCTTGGTGTTTCGTCCTGTTGCCAGCCTTGCCTCCACATCCATTCCTCCAGAATACGTTTGTACGAGGCATTCAAAGCGACGCGTCTGCAGTGTGCGCTGCACCCCCACCCGCTTTTCTGTAACCATCTCTTACGTACAACGCAAAAGAGCCCTATGAAACGATTGCCAATGCTCGTCGCCCTCGTCCTATGCGGGTTTGTCCTGATGGGGGCTGACGGCTGCTCAAGCGACCCCAACGTCGAGGGGGCTAAGCTTGATCTTCGTAACAAAGATTATGACCGTGCCCTCGAAAACCTTGAGACGGCACTTGCCACCAACCCTGACAACGCCGATGCCCTCGAACTGAAAGGTCGTGTGCTTAGCGAAATGGCTACCACGATCACTGATCCGATGGAGCGTGCTGACCTGCTCACGCAGATGAGCGATGCCTTCAGCCGGGCGGTCACCGTCAACCCTGAACTCAGTGAAACGGTGACGCAGAGCATGCGCGTGGCCTACTACAACGAGTTCAATGGCGGGATCCAAGCCTTTAACGTAGGGCAGCGCGACGAAGATGCCGAGGCGTTTGGTCGTGCCGCTGCTGCCTTTGGCAACGCGGCTTTGGTTTACCCCGACTCCGCCAGTGCGTATGTCAACCAAGCCTACGCTTACATGAATGCTGGCCGTGGTGGCGATGCCATCATGCCGTTCGAGAAAGCCGTTGAACTTGGCGACAACTCGGAAGAGACCTACCGTTTCCTCGGCAGTCTTTATACTGAGAACGACCGTGCTGGTGATGCGGTGACGCTGCTGGAAGGTGCCATGCAAGAGCTACCGGGCAACCCGAACATCATGGCACAACTGCTGAATGCCTACCAGATGTCGGACCAGATGGATCGCGCCGAGCGTGTCTATGGAGACCTTGTCGCCGCCGAGCCGGAGAATACGCTGTATCGCTTCAACTACGGCACCTTACTGCTCCAAGCCGAAAAGTATGGTGAAGCCATCGAGCAGTTTTCGGCCGCTATTAACTCCGATCCTGACTACACCAACGCACAGTACAATCTCGGCGCAGCTTACATCAACCAAGCCGTTGAGAAGACTGAAGAAATCAACGCGATTGATGACGATCTCCGTGCGCGCCGTGCCGACCTGTCGCAGGATCAAATTGACGCCATGAATGCGCAGATCGAGTCGCTGGATGGTGAGCGCGCTAGCATGTTCCAGCAGGCGATTGCACCGCTCGAAAAGGCCAAGATGCTGACGGAAGCCGAAGGCGGCGAGGCTGGTCCGATCTGCCAAGCGTTGTTCCAGGCGTATGCACAGACGAAGCAGACGGAAAAAGCGCAGGAAATTGCAGAGTGCGCGGGCTACAGCGACTTGTAGACCTACTTCTGTCTCATACTTTGCAGGCCTGTTTCCTTCGGGAGGCAGGCCTGTTTGCGTTTTCGGTGCCTGATGTGTCGTGTAACGAGTACCGTGGGGCAACAACACAAGCGCCGCGCGGTACAACCGCCCACCCAGATTGAATGGCTGCGCTGCGGCCTCCGCTAAACCTCTCCTGACATGCAACTGACTTCCGAAAAGGACTACGCCTTCGGCACGCTCGCCATCCATGCCGGGCAGCACCCCGATCCCAGCACCGGGGCCATCATGACGCCCATCTACCAGACGTCGACCTACGTACAGTCGGGGCCGGGGCAGCATTTGGGGCACGAATACGCCCGCGTGACCAATCCTACGCGTACAGCGTTGGAGGGCAACCTTGCGGCGCTCGAAGGGGCTGCACATGGGGTGGCGTTTGCGTCTGGTGTGGCGGCGATGGATGCGATCCTGAAGAGCCTACGTCCCGGTGATCACATCGTGTCGTCAAACGATCTCTATGGTGGCTCTTTCCGGCTCTTTACGAAGGTCTTCCAACCCTTCGGGCTTGAGTTTACGTTTGTAGATATGCAGGACGTGGCGAACGTGGAAGCCGCGCTGAAGCCCAACACGCGGATGCTCTGGGTAGAGACGCCCACGAATCCGCTGCTACGCGTTGTCGACATTGCCGAACTAGTCGAGCTTGCGCATGCACACAACATCGAAGTCGCTGTTGACAACACGTTTTCGTCACCGTACTTGCAGCAGCCGCTCCTGCTCGGAGCCGACCTCGTCATGCATTCGACGACGAAATACATCGGCGGGCACTCCGATATCATCGGTGGCTTCGTGGGCACAAACAAGCCCGACTGGGACGAAAAGCTGCGCTTTCAGATCAAGTGCACGGGTGCAGCCCCCGGCCCCATGGATTGTTTCCTGACGCTTCGGAGCACCAAGACGCTGCATCTGCGCATGGAGCAGCATTGCCTTAATGGCCGTGCCGTGGCCGAATTCCTCGATCAGCACCCGAAGGTCGGCCGCGTGTATTATCCGGGCCTTGAAAACCATCCCGGCCACGACATTGCGGCCAAGCAGATGCGCGACTTTGGCGGCATGGTCTCGTTCGAACTCGCCGACGATGACTTCGACAAGGCCGTCACATTCATGACGGGCACGCACGTCTTTGCGCTTGCTGAGAGCCTCGGTGGTGTCGAAAGCCTCATCAACCACCCGGCCTCGATGACGCACGCCTCCATCCCCAAAGACGTCCGCGCTTCCATCGGCCTCAGCGACACACTCATCCGTCTCTCCGTCGGCATCGAAGACACGAACGACTTGCTCAACGACCTTGACTTCGCTTTGGCGAAAGTTTAGGGCTCGGCGGGGCCTCGCGGTTGGGGACCGTTTGTGGATGAGGACTTTCGTGGGTGGGTGCTCGCTGCGCTCGCGGTTGGGGGCGTTTGAGAAAGGGAGAATCGGGAAAGGGGGGGGCGCTTTGCTCGCGAGACTAAGAGACAAGGCGTCGAAGTGATTGGGAAATGAAGGCACTCTGCCTGTTACTTGGATATTGATTTAGCCAATGGACAGAATGGGTTCGGTACGTGTATCCGTTACGTTTGTCTGGAAGGGTCGCATATTTGTTGGTGTAGAGTTGATAAATGACGAGCCCAAGGTAGGAGATATAGTAGCACAAGAGCACACGGGATTTGAATTTCAAGTCACTGGCTTTGGTATGATTAGTGCCGAAGCTCATAGTAGTGGTAAGCGAGCTTACGTTCTTAAACCTGTAGGTGAAGACGCTGAAATCTTTGAGGGTGACATTCTCGTTTGGTGATTGAACGCCCTTTAATCTGACGGGCTTGTGTCACCATCGGTGTGTGTCTGTGTTCATCTATGGCGAATTCCACTTCCTAGTCAGGGCTGATGCGGCCCGTCACCATTCGTGTTCATTCGAGAACCGCGCTGTCCGACGGCGATGATGCACCGAATCCAGCGTCATCGGCCATCAACAGCCGCCTCACTCCCTTCGTGCCATTCGTGGCTACATCTCGCAAGTGTTTGGGCGAGCCATGGATCTGTGATTATCCGTGCCCATCCGTGGCGAATCAAACTTTTCTGGGACGGTCGCAATAATCCAAGCGCGGGTGCCGTTCTTGGCGTGTAGGGCACAAAATGATCCCCTTGCGCGCGCTGGTCATGGGTGTACTACCAGAGGCAGACAGCAACTATCTGGGCCGTCTGCGGTCTCTGTATTAACGAATCTAATCATTGGGTACACGGAACGAGTCTGGTGGCTCGCTCAATATGGCGTGGTGGTTTTACACATCTTTGGCCACGCCTAGCCCGCAAACCGCGCACGCTCATGGAACGCTTTTCTATTGCTTTTTTAGTGGTTCTCCTTTTTTCGTCGCTTGCCTGCACAGATACTCGCGATGTCGTTGTGGTCGAGCAAGAGTCTGCCGTGGCTGAGAGTCAGGATTTGAATGCAGCGCTAGACATTGCAGAGCCATTAACCGATATGCCAGCTCCCATGGCCACACGCCAGCAAGTCGGGCAAGTGCAAGGCTACAGCACGGCTAGCAAGCACATGGCGCATCAGCCGGACCCTGAGCCTGCTAGCCGCGAGCAGTACGCGCACCGCGAAGACCAGCCGTTCCGGGCGACCATCGACAACCCACTCTCGACATTTTCGATTGACGTAGACGCGGCTTCGTACGCCAACGTGCGGCGTTTCCTGACGAACGGTCAGGTGCCGCCTGCCGATGCGGTGCGTATCGAGGAGATGATTAACTACTTCAGCTATGACTATCCACAGCCCGGCGGTGATAATCCATTTGCACTGATCACCGAGGTCGGCGTGGCCCCGTGGCAGCCTGCGCATCGGTTGGTACATGTTGGCATTCAGGGACGGAGCTTGCCCGAACTGGAGCGCCCCGCGAGCAACCTCGTGTTCTTGCTGGATGTGTCCGGGTCGATGGGCATGCCGAACAAGCTGCCACTGCTCAAGCAAGCGTTCAGTCTGTTGGTCGAACAACTCGACGAGGACGACCGTGTGGCGATTGTGGTGTATGCAGGTGCCGCAGGGCTTGTGTTACCTTCAACGCCGGGGAGTGAGAAGGCGACGATCCTCGAAGCGCTCGAACGCCTCGAAGCAGGTGGCTCGACGGCTGGGGCTGCGGGCATCCAACTGGCCTATCAGACGGCACAGGAGCACTTCATCCGGGGTGGCAACAACCGCGTTATCCTCGCCACCGACGGTGATTTCAACGTGGGTGCTTCGAGCGATGGGGAACTCATACGGATGATCGAGAAGAAGCGAGAACAGGGGACGTTCCTGACGGTGCTCGGCTTTGGGCAGGGCAATTTGCAGGATGCCAAGATGGAGCAGATCGCCGACCACGGCAACGGTACATACTACTACATCGACAGCGAACTGGAGGCGAAAAAGGTGTTCGTCCGCGAACTCGGCGGCACGCTGTTCACCATCGCGAAAGATGTGAAGATCCAGATCGACTTCAACCCTGCCATCGTCGCGGGTTATCGCCTGATTGGCTACGAAAACCGGATGCTGGCTGCCGAAGACTTTGCCGACGATACGAAAGATGCAGGCGAACTGGGGGCCGGCCACACGGTCACCGCGATCTACGAGATCATCCCCGTCGGTGCCGACTCACCTGTGGAACTGCGGCGTTCGACAGCGACACGCTATCAGGACACACGCATCACGCCCGACGCCCTTGCCAGCGGTGAGATGATGACGCTGAAGCTGCGCTACAAAGCACCCGATGGCGATAGGAGCCGCGAAATTGCCCATCCGGTGCCATATCCAGCAAACACAACCGCTGCGGTCTCGGCCAATTTTGCGTTTTCAGCCGCTGTGGCCACGTTCGGCATGGTCCTCCGCGACTCGCCGTTCAAAGGCCACGCCACCGCCGACATGGCTCTCGCCCTCGCACAAGACAGTCAAGGCGACGACGCCTTTGGCTACCGAAGCGAGTTCATTGGCTTGATCGAACGGTATCAGGAGATTGCAGCGACATGGGCAGAACGGTAGGGGAATTCGAAGCTCGAAGTACGAAAAGGGAAGTCGGACGAACGTCTTCAGCACCCATTGGTACTTCGAGCTTTTGCCTTCAAACCTATGCCTCAAACACCGCGCGCGCGCTCAAATTCAAACGCGACGGTATAGCACACGGTGCCATCGCCGAGGGCGCTGCTGTAGACCATGACGAGGTCGTGGATGCCATCGATACCGTCTAGGGTGAGCGGAATCGTTTGCGGCCCAGCAGCATCTGGCACATCGTTGATGTTGAGCGTGCCGAGCAGGGGACCATCGGTGCTATCAAGGTAGACATCGAGGGTGCCGCCGCTCGTCTGGTAGGCTACCGTGACGACGGTTGCATAGATGGTTCCAATGTTGGTGAGGTCGAGGTCGGCGTAGACGACTTCTGCGCCATGCTTTACGCCCAAGAGTTCACTTGGGAGGTCCATGCCCTCGGGCGGACTCGTCAAGCTGGCGAAGGCATTGGAGGTGGTGTAGCGGGTTGCGAGGAGCCGGGACGGAAGGAGGGTGATCACGTCACGAGAAGTGAGTGGGCCGATACCGTTGCCGCCTTGATCCGTATAGGTCGCCATGATGACATAGTTGCCCCCTGCATCTTCACCTTGATGATCGCTCAGCGCATACGTGCCCTCTAGCGGAAGCGAGGGTTCGGCTTCCTCGGCATACGACAGGATGTACTCAATCATCAGCGTGGCGTCTTCGGTGGAAAGCTGGGGATGCGCAGCCATTGCTTGCTCGCCCCAGTTGCCGCTGCCCCCCGAGATGACCTTCTGGGCTAGCACAGCAGGTGCATCTGGGTCATCGGCATAGCGTTCGGCGACGGCGGTGTACGACGGGCCGATAGATGCCTCTTCAGGCTGATGGCATGCGCCGCACGTGGACTCGGCAATGAGGGCGGCGCCTGGGTAGCGGCTTGCTTCCTGCATCTGAGCGAGGTGCCCAAGGGCAGGCAGCACGAGGTCGTTGCTCCCGGCGAGGTAGTCGATAGTCAGGGCCACATCGTCCACCGCGATGCCATTCCTCAGCGATCCGTCTTCGGCATCGGCGACGGTGACGCTGTAGGTAAGGGGCGTGTCATCCCAGTAGAACGAGCGGTTGCCTGCTAAGGCAATGGTCACCTCGGCCGGGTCGTTGCCTACCAGAATTTCCACGGACTGCGTGGCCGAGGCACCCGCCTCGTCGGTCACGGTGAGTTCAGCCGTGTAGGTGCCCGGAGCCTCGTAAGTGAACGACGGGTTGGCTTCGTTGGAGCGCGCATCGCCGTCGAAGGTCCATGCGTAGCGGAGGTCATCGTCGTCGAAATCTGTCGAACCATCGGCGCTGAACTGCACGGTGAGCGGGGCGGCTCCGGCAATGCGGTCGGCTTGGACTTGGGCAACAGGCGTCCGGTTGCCTGCTGTGTAGCGGATGCGGACGAGGCGGGCGTCGAGGTTGCGGGCGAACCACTTCGAGCCGTATTCAAGCATGTAAATCCAGCCATCTGGTCCCATCAGCATATCCATCGGGCTGTTGAACCCGGTGTTGGGCATGAAAGGCTCCATGCGGACGAAATCATGGTTGGCATCCATCGCCACAGTCATGATCCAGCCACGCATCCAATCGTAGATGAACAATTTGCCATCGAAGTACGCGGGCAGGCGGTCCGTGTTGGTGTGGGCATCGTAGTAGTACACGGGCCCCGCCATTGCATTGCGGCCTCCTGAACCAACCAACGGGAAGTCGGGCGATTCGGCGTAGGGATACCAGATGAACGCGGGTTGTGCGGGCGGCAACGTTTGGATCCCAGTGTTGTTGGGCGAGTCGTTGACGGGAGTCGCAGCATCGAAGGGGTCGCCCGGTGTTTGTGTGGCAAAGTCATAGTCGTGGTAGGCTTGGTTATCCGCTACAAAGTGTGGCCAGCCAAAGTTGCCCGCCTGCCGCGCTTGGTTGACTTCGTCGTGCCCGCGTGGGCCGCGCACCATGCCGTTCTCGCCTGCATCTGGCCCGACCTCACCCCAATAGAGGAACCCCGTCCGTTGGTCGATCTGCATACGGAATGGGTTGCGGTTCCCCATCACGTAGATCTCCGGCCGTGTGCCCGGCGTGCCGGGCGCGAAGAGGTTGCCATCAGGAATGGTGTAGGTGCCGTCGGGTTGGGGCGTGATGCGCAGGATCTTGCCACGGAGGTCGTTGGGGTTTGCGGAAGACTTCTGCGCATCCCACGCACTGCGTCCCGGCTGTTCGTCGATGGGCGCATATCCGTCGGAGGCAAACGGGTTCGTGTTGTCGCCAACAGAGAGGTAGAGGTTACCGTCAGCATCGAACTCCAGCGAACCGCCCGAGTGGCAGCATTCCGCGCGTTGCACAGGGATCGTCAGCAGAATTTGCTCGGAGGCAGTGTCGATCTGGTCATTGCGATAGGTGAAGCGGGAAAGCCGCTGGATAGCTTCATCACCCGGTGCCGAATAGTAGAAATAGAGCCAGTTGTTCGTAGCAAAATCAGGATCGACGGCGACGCCCAAGAGGCCATCTTCGTGTGTGGTGTATACGTCGAGCGTGTCGGTGGCTGTCGTCATGCCCGTAGCAGGGTCGTGCAACAGGAGCACGCCTGCACGCTCGATGAACAGGATGCGGCCATCGGGCAGCAGGTCCAGTTCCATCGGCTCGTTGAGGTTGAAGTCGAGGACCTCCTTGGTGAATCGGTTCCACTCCGGCGCGACCGACGCCCGCGTGTAGTCTACGCGCGCACCTGAGCCCGCCGCGTAGCGGATGCCGCCGAGCAAGTGGTCGAGGAACAGCGGCTCGCTGTAGGATGCTGCTGTGTGGCCGAGGCCGGTGTAGAACATGCGCCCGCCATCAAACTCACGGTACCACGCGATGGGGCGTGGCTCCGGCGTAGGGTTTTCCTCTTCGGTTTTATAGCTCGTCTCGTCCACGTTCAGCAGCACATTCACTTCGGCAATGCGCTCTTGGTAATCATACCACTCGTCCTCGCGCACCCACGTTTCTGGCAGCATTGCCGTTGCTAGGTGCTCAGCATCGACGACCGTCATCGTGCCTTCGCGCACGTTTGGATCGTTTGGATGTCCCGCAAAGTAGCCGCCGACGAGTTCGTTGTACCACGGCCAGTCATACTCGGTGTCTGCTGCCGAATGCACCCCGACAAAGCCGCCCCCTGCCTGAATAAATCGCTGAAACGCATACTGCTGCGTATCGTCGAGCACATCACCTGTAGTGTTCAGAAAGACGACGACATTGACATCCCGCAGCGTCCGCTCCGTGAACATGGCGGCGTCCTCCGTCGCTATCACCTCGAAGCCGTGCTCCATGCCCAACTGCTGGATCGCCGCAATGCCCGGCTCAATCGATGCATGCCGCCAGCCCAACGTCTTCGTAAACACAAGTACCCGCATTGGCTCGTTTGACGGCATTTGCGGCACACAGGCCGTGAGGAGAAGAATAAAACTCAGGGCAACGAGGAGCGATTTCATGCGAAAGAGAATCAAAGCGGTGGAGGAAAGAACGCAATCTACGGCAACGCGGACGGAGAGACCATGTTTGCGTCTGGTAATCGTAAGGAAGTGCAGACGCATCGATTCGAAAGACACAAACTCACGCGTCCGCACCAAGCATATAGCAAGAATCGAAAGGGTTGATGGTATGGATGGTATGGGGCGCGACGTTGGCATCGAGACCCAAAGGCCAACAGCCATGAGCCAACGGCCGCGGCGCTCAGCAACGAGGCACTCGAATGCCATCAACCCTTTCGAGCGCCGCTATATCCTCTGGCTATGCAGCGAAATAAGGACACCATAGTTATGTCGCTGGAGTACATCAATCCTTATCTACATGTTGTTGCAACTGGCTAGACGAAAGACCTAATTGTCTTTCCCTCGCACCGAAACGATTGTAGGAGTTTATCGCTCAACGCAGCGACTTATGCTGGTCGCCTCAACCTCCATTGCAGTTGTGCACCATCGTCATTGGAACGTGACACCTAGGTCCTTGCTGGGAATCCAGAACATAGGCTTCACATAGCACTAACTTTAACCATGGCATCTAGATGTCCTTGCTGAGCAGCCTTGCCGTACCACAGTAGGGCTTTTTCTGCATCTACATCAACGCCACGTCCACGCTCGTAGCATCTACCGACGTCATATTGAGCTTCCATATCGTCTTGCTCGGCAGCTTTGAGGTACCAAGCAAATGCTTGTTCATAATTCTTCTCTGCGATAAATCCGCGCTCGTGGTACCATCCAATTAGACGTTGTGCAAGCGTATCTCCCTGCTTTGCTGCCTCGGAAATCCAACGATGGGCTTCGGCGTAATCCCGGGCGACGCCCTTCCCTTTGTAATAGAACCAGGCCACTCTGACTTGCGCATCTACATTGCCTTGCTCGGCAGCCTTGCGATACCAGCGCAATGCCTCCGATAAGTCAACCGCCGCCCCACGGCCTTCTTCGTAACTGCGTCCAACCTCATACTGAGCTTCTGCATCATTCTGATCGGCTGCCTTGTGATACCAATAAAGCGCGAGTTCATCGTCTTGCTCCACACCGGTACCTTCTTCGTAGCAAAGGCCAAGGTAGAATTCTGCGTCAGCATATCCTTGTTCCGCAGCTCGCTTATACCACTGGGCTGCAGTAACAAAGCTTGATTCAACACCTTTGCCATCTTCCCACAACAGACCAAGTCCAAATTGGGCAGGCGCATAGCCGAGTTGGGCGGCCCTTTCATACCAATACTTGGCCTGTTCATAATCTTGTGTCGTCCCTCTGCCCAGTTTGTATGCGAGTCCTAGGCTACGCTGTGCCGTTGCAATATCCTGTTCGGCTGCTTGACGATACCAATACACCGCCTCTACATCGTTTTGCTCGACACCAGTACCAGTGGAATACGCATGTGCTAATCCGACTTGCGCCCAAGCAAACCCTTGTGTAGCAGCCAGCTGATACCAATACACCGCTTCAGCTTTATCTTGTGCAACGCCCTCTCCTTTTTGCAGAACAACAGCTAAATCAAACTGGGCTATTATATGCCCTTGCTCAGCTGCTTTTCGGGACCAGAAGGCTGCTTGTGCAAGGTCTTGCTTCACATACGTCCCCTCTCCATAGATACATGCAAGACGATACTGGGCGTCAGAGTCACCCTTACGCGCCAAGCTACGTATCTCATCCAGGTCTAGGTTAGGAGGCGTCATCGGTTTGGTGAGATCAGGAGAATGGGGCACAATCAAAGCGCTTGACCAGTCCACGAAGGCAACGTTTGGCAGTTGAGGTATGGAGGATAATACAAGGGCTCTTCGAAATTATCTTTCCCTCACGCCGAAACGATTCCAAGGCTCGGCGGTTCGATTCAGGTTCATGTGCTGTTTATGTGTGACCCTGACCCCGAGCGTACCTGATGGACGAACGCATCATCATTCGTGGTGCCCGCGAGCATAACCTCAAAAACGTCGACCTCGACCTGCCGCGTAACCAGTTGGTGGTCATCACAGGCCTCTCCGGTTCCGGCAAATCCAGCCTCGCGTTCGATACGATCTACGCCGAAGGGCAACGGCGGTACATGGAGAGCCTGAGCGCCTATGCCCGGCAGTTCCTCGGCATGATGGAGCGGCCCGACGTGGACTTCATCGACGGCCTGAGCCCGGTCATCGCCATCGAGCAGAAGACCGTCAGCCGTAACCCGCGCTCGACGGTGGGGACGGTGACGGAGATCTACGATTTCCTCCGCCTGCTCTTCGCCCGCGCAGGAACCGC
>CAYYHN010000056.1:11415-11743 GCA_964471245.1 uncultured Rhodothermaceae bacterium
GGATGACGAGATCATCGACGGCATTATGGCGTTGCCCGAGCGGAGTCGTGTGCTGTTGCTGGCACCTGTTGTGAAGGGCCGCAAAGGGCACTACCGCGAACTCTTCGAGCAGATCGCCAAGCAAGGCTTCGAGCGCGTCCGGGTGGACGGCGAGGTGCGGGAGATCAAGAAGGGCATGAAGCTCGACCGCTACAAGACGGCCGGCCACCGAAGATCCGACAAAATTGTGCGTCGGCGGGCCTGGTGGGCGGCCCGGTCGCAAAATCAAGGTCCACAACTCACCGCCACCCATGCCTCGCACCCCCCCCCCCCCCCCCCCGCCCCCCCC
>CAYYHN010000057.1:0-11704 GCA_964471245.1 uncultured Rhodothermaceae bacterium
GGCGAAGAGATCGTGATCACGGCCCAAGTTGAAGGGCAGGTGGCTGCCATCAACCAGCAGCTTGCGTCCAACACGATCACCAACGTGGTCTCGAAGGCACGCATCCAAGAGTTGCCAGACGTAAACGCGGCCGAATCGGTTGGGCGTCTGCCAGGGGTTTCCATCCTGCGTTCTGGCGGCGAGGCAACCCAAATCGCTATTCGAGGCCTTTCGCCCAAATACAACTCCGTAACCGTGAACGGCGTGCGCGTGCCCTCGACGGGGACATTCGACCGCAGTGTAGACCTGTCCTTGATCTCTTCGAATATGCTCGATGGTATCGAAGTGATGAAAGCCCTTACACCTGACCGCGACGCCGATGCCATTGGTGGCTCAGTCGATCTCAAGTTGCGTGAAGCACCCGAACGGGTTTCTGTCGACATCCAAGCGCAGGGGGGCTACAACCAACTGCAGGATTCCTATAACAACTACAAGGTGTCCGGAAGCATTGGCAATCGCTTCTTCAGCAATCGCCTCGGTGTGATCGCCAGCTTCAGTGCCGACGAGTATGATCGCAGTGCCGACAAGTTTTCGGGCAATTACCGCCAGCAGGGCGAAGGAGAAGACGCTATCGCACTGATCCAGCGAATCGACTTGCGCGATGAGGCGCAGGTGCGTGGCCGTGTAGGTGGGAGCTTCGTTGTAGACTACCGCATTCCCTATGGGAAGGTGCTCCTCAATGGTTTCTACAATGAACTGACGAGCGACCAGAGCTTCCGAACGAACAACTTTGATCTAGAAAACCAACGGCACATCTACTCCATGTCGGCCAACGAAGGCACGACGGCAATCGGGACGTTTGGTTTTGGGTTGGAGCAGAACTTCGGTCGGCTGGAATACGACCTGGGTCTGGCGCGGACCTCTTCGAACCGTGAAAGTCCACGCAACTACTACTGGGACTTCATGGAGGAAGCCGCCTACGACACGGATGTATTGCCCGAAAACCCCGACCCCATCGACATCCCAAGCGCGTTCTTTAACGATCTCGACAACACCGATTTCCTCAACTTCTCGGTGACGGACATCCTGTCGGAAGAAGACGAGACGACAGCGCAGTTGAACGTGAAGGTCCCGTTTCAGTTTGGACGTCGCTTCAGTGGCTATGTCAAAACGGGCGGCAAGTTACGCCAAATGGACCGCGTGAACGATCAGAACACGTTTGGCCAAGGCCTCTACTATGGCGGCTCACAAGGCTTACGGAATGTGTTGGCTGAGGCGATCCCAGAGTTGGGCATCGAGGTAGGTGAAGGCCGCGTGCCACTCGAACCGTTTTTGGCTGATTACAGCCGGGACAACTTCCTCGACGGCGACTATGAGATCGGCTACCCGATTGACCCTACGCTGGCGCGTGAAGTCACGATGACACTCGAAGAGTTCTGGCTGGAGAACCAGAGCGCTTCCCGGCGGCTCGACTACGATGGCGAAGAACGTCTGCGTGCGGGGTATGTGATGGCCGAGTTTAACCTCGGTCGGCGGATCACCTTTATGCCCGGCATACGGTGGGAGCAGGAGGAGTCCACGTACAATGGCCAGTTTGTACGGGAGGTAGGCAATGGCCAGACGCCTGTCGCTATCGACACCACGAATGTGCGGGATAACTCGTTCGCGTTGCCAATGGTGCATCTCCGCCTCAAGCCTACCTCATGGCTCGACGTGCGGCTTGCGTACACCCAGACCCTAACTCGTCCAGACTACTTCCAGTATGCGCCCATCACTTTTGTCAATCAATTTGGCACGTGGGTGCAGGCTGGCAACCCAAGCCTGACGCCCGCAAAATCGACCAACTACGACGCGTCGCTGTCCATCTTCCAGAATGCCATCGGTTTGCTGACGGTCTCGGTGTTCGAGAAAACCATCGAGAACCTGATCGTTGATGTCAGCTTCCCCATGTTGGAAGACCAGCAGATCCTGCCTGATCTCGATGTGCCGGGGCTCTCCGGTGTGCCCAACGTCTCCTCTGCCGTCAACAACCCGTTCGATGCGACGGTACGCGGCATTGAACTCGATTGGCAAACCAACTTCTGGTACCTGCCTTCCTTCCTGAAAGGCGTTGTGCTCGGTCTGAACTATACACGAGTGGATTCAGAGATTGAAGTGCCACGCTTTCTGCTGGAACGCGAGCGCATTGCACGTCCGCCTTTCTTCCTCAATTCGGTCAAAGACACCTCGCGTGTGGGCCGCTTGCCCAACCAGCCTAAGCACATCGCCAACGTGATGCTGGGGTACGACTACCGCGGCTTCTCCGCCCGCGTCTCGATGCTCTACCAGACCGATGCCCTGAGCTTCTTCGGCAACACGTCCGTCGACGACCGCTTCACGGATGACTATATCCGCTGGGATCTCTCGTTCAAGCAGAACCTCTACAGCGGCCTCCAGCTTTTCGCCAATTTCAACAACCTCAATGCACGTCCAGACCGCGACTTCCGTGCTGAACTCGGGGCCTCGCCGGCCTTCATCGAATACTACGGGTTCACTACCGACCTCGGGGTACGGTACCGGTTCTGACATCTCTTCTACCCTTCAACCTATACCTCAACAAATCCATGCGACATCTCTACAAACTCCTCGCTGTGGCGTTGCTAGTGAGTCCGCTTTGGCTCGCGCAAGATGCCCAAGCGCAAGCAGCGGATACGCTGGTCGTCGAGTGGGCCGACAACGATGGCTTTCCTGTGATCAATAGCCTGCGCGACACCATTTTGGGCGATACGACAGCCACAGGCGAACGCGCAAGCGCGAACCGTGTGTACAAGCTACGCCGTGGCGGCTTCTACTTCCTGACCGAACGCATCGTCAACGATGGCTTCCACTTACAGATCGTGGGTGAGTCCAGTCCTGCAGCTACCAATCCGGCTGTCCTCCTGAAGCTCAACCGTGAAGATGGCTCCATCGATGACAAACTGCTCGTTGGGCAGGGCGATGTGACGTTGAAACACCTCATCATGAACGGTCGGTCAGACCAAGGTAACCTTCCGTATGAAGTGATCCGTTTCGACGCGCCTAATGCCCGCATCACCATCGATCATGTCGTGTTCGAGTTTGCCCAATGGGGCATTATGGCGCTCTACGGGAGTGGCTCCGATGTGTTTGTGACGAACTCACACTGGCGGAATCTCGTCAGCGAAAACCAAAAGTGGGGTGGTCGCGGCATGTCGGTTTGGACCGACGTGGATACACTCTACTTCGAGAACAACACGTACTTCAACATTGGGGCGGTGCCGCTTCAAGTGGAAGGCGGTGCCGCTAATTTCCTATGGTTCAACCATAATACGCTGGTCAACATTGGGCGCAACATGATGTGGGGCTCTTGGTGGCGCGAAGCCTACATCACGAACAACCTGATTGTGAATGGTTTCTGGCATGGGGAAGAAGAGACCGACTTTGATGCCGAACGCTTGCGTCAGCCGAATGGGTACTTCGCTGGGATGTTTGACGTGACGCCGATTCCATCGCAGTATGGGTTGGACCTAGAGCGGCAGGTGGCTCTCGTGGCAAACGCCACGTACCGGGATCAGGCATTCATGGACTTTTACAACACAACGTCTGGCGATATTAACCCTGATTTGCCCGATAACGCATTTGGCAACGTTCGTGCGCAGCCGCTGATCAGTGACAGTACGCGCTACTATTTCGACACGTGGGATAACTTCGTGTATGATCGCCACACCGACGGCGTGAATCCTGGGCTTGCCAACCACGCCACCGACAACTTTGGCAACATGATCCAGTTCATCACAGACATCCGTGATGGCGCGGCCACGCCAACGCTGTGGTACTGGGATCCCAATCGTCTCCAAGAGAACATCTCCGTATCGTGGCCTGTGCCCGAAGATTTAAGCTACACCAACAATCAACTGCGTACGGCTGGTCTCGGTGGTTTTCCTCTCGGAGATCTGAACTGGTTCCCATCTGAGATGGCGGCTTGGACAAGCCAGCAAGGGAGTTTGGCCGAAGACATCCGCAATCTGACAAGTCCAGCCGGTGCCTCCGTTTACGTTGGGACGACCGAAGCTGAATCGGGTGTGCTTGGTGGTGATGCTGCCGCCATGGATCCTCCGAACTTGCTGTATGCCGACTTGCGCGGCGGTGGGTTCATCGAATGGACCTTCGACGTAGCCGCAGCGGGCAACTACGATTTGGCCGTGGAGTCGCGCGCCATCTTTGGTGAAAAGTACCAGCATGTGATCGTAAACGGGACACAGTTGGATGGCAACAACTACGGGACCGGCCGCGGCGAAGCCCTGCATGTGCCTGATAATGGTCCCGATACGTGGTTTGAGTCCATCATACCAGCCGTACCGTTTGTCGCAGGGCAGAACATCGTTCGCATCGTACCCTCATGGGGCTTCTCCAATCACCGCAATGTCTTCTTGAAGGATGCCGCTGGGACGAATGTCGTCGAGTTGCCCGTGGTGGACGGCGTGCGGGAGAACATGAACTTGGAATGCGATGGCGATGCCTGCGCCAGCGGAAACAAGTTTATTAGCTTGGGTTCGGGCACAGCCTCGTGGAATTTCGACACCGAAAGTGGCCAGTATCTTGTTCGCGTCTACTACCAAGCTGAGGCAGACCAACAAGCCGATGTGTACGTGAATGATGCCTTGCATGCACAAGGCGTCACGTTTGCTGCCGCGAGCGATTGGACCACTCTCGACATTGCTGGGATTGCGTTTACGAGCGGCGTCAATAAAGTTGAACTGCGGGGCAGTGGTAGCCTGAGTGTCGACCAGATTGACCTCTTCCAGATTATTGGTACAGGGACATCTACCCAGCGCAATGAACTGCCTGAAGGCTACGCACTCGGCCAAAACTATCCCAACCCCTTCAACCCGACGACTACGATCGAATACCAGCTTGCCGCGCCCGGTGCCGTACGCATCGCCGTGTACGACATGCTGGGCCGCCACGTGCAGACGCTGTTCGACGGTCAGCGCTCATCTGGTGCCTATCAGGTGACGTGGAACGGCCGCGCCTCGAGTGGGCAGCCCGTGGCAAGTGGCGTCTATTTCTACCGTATGGAAACACCTGTAGGGGTGCAGGTGCGGAATATGGTGCTCCTGAAGTAGCCAGCTACCACTAGCACAGCCGGGACTTGGGGTTAGGCAAGTCCCGGCTGTGCGCTTACCTTGTGCTTCATCTCTCTTCTACGGCGCTATGGCTCTGCATACCCTCGACCTCATTATCATCGGGTTGTACATCGTTGTTACGGTGGTGATAGGGTTTGTTATTGCCAAGCGGGCGTCTAAAAACATCCGCAACTACTTCCTCGGGGGGAATACCATCCCGTGGTACATGCTCGGCCTTTCCAACGCCTCGGGCATGTTCGACATCAGCGGGACGATGTGGATGGTCTATCTACTCTTCGTCTATGGGATGAAGAGCGTCTGGATACCGTGGCTCTGGCCCGTGTTCAATCAGATCTTCTTGATGATCTACCTGTCGATCTGGCTGCGCCGTAGTGGCGTGATGACCGGCGCAGAGTGGATCACGTTTCGATTCGGTACCTCGAAAGGGGCGCATCTGGCCCACATCATAGTTGTGGTCTTCGCCCTGTTCAATGTCATTGGATTCCTCGCCTACGGGTTTATCGGCATAGGCAAGTTTGCGGCCACCTTTCTGCCCTTCCAACTCTCCGCCGATCCGACCGTTAATGTCAACCTGTATGGCCTGATTATTACGGCCATTACGACCCTCTATGTGGTCAAGGGTGGCATGTTCAGCGTGGTCTTCACCGAGGTGCTGCAGTTTTTCATCATGACAACCGCCTGCCTCGCAGTCGGTATCATCGCGATGGGCCAAGTTTCGCCTGAGATGCTTAACGCCGTCATCCCCGACGGATGGCGCTCGATCTGGTTTGGCTGGCAACTCGACTTGGATTGGTCGGGGATCATGGACGCTGCCAACACAAAGATCGCCGAAGACGGCTGGGAACTGTTCTCCATCTTCTTCATGCTGATGCTGTTCAAAGGCTACCTGCAAAGCGCGGCGGGTCCGGCTCCGAACTACGACATGCAGCGTATTCTTTCCGCCAAGACACCGAAGGAAGCAGCCAAAATGAGCGGTTTGGTGAGCGCCGTGTTGCTCGTCCCGCGCTATATGCTGGTTGCTGGCCTTACCATTCTGGCGCTGGTCTTCTTCTCCGACCAACTTGGGGCGATGGGCGAAGATGTCGACTTTGAACTCGTGTTGCCTTTCGCCATGCGCGAGTTTATCCCGGCAGGTCTGCTCGGCCTGCTGATTGCCGCGTTGCTTGCTGCCTTTATGTCGACGTTTGCTGCCACGGTTAATGCCGCGCCGGCGTACATCGTCAACGACATTTACAAGCGCTACATCAATCCGGATGCCCCGCCCAAGCGGTATGTTCATCTGAGCTATATCGTCTCGGTGCTGGTTGTCGTCATCGGCACGGCCTTCGGCTTTATGATTGAGTCGCTCAACAGTGTCGTGCAGTGGATTGTAGCGGCACTGTATGGGGGCTACACGGCTGCCAACCTGCTCAAGTGGTACTGGTGGCGTTTCAACAGCTACGGCTACTTCTGGGGTATGCTTGCTGGCATCGTGGCGGCGATGGTCGTGCCCGCTTTGCTTCCACATTTGACGGCCCTGTATAGCTTCCCCATCATCCTTGTTCTCTCGGTCATCGGGTGTGTGGCCGGTAGCTACATGACGCCTCCAGATGACGAAGCCGTGCTCAAGAACTTCTACCTCAAGGTTCGGCCTTGGGGCTTTTGGAAGCCGATTCACGACAAAGTGGTGGCCGAGCACCCACGTGTTGCGCACAATGGTGCCTTTAAGCGCGACATGGTCAACGTAGCGGTAGGCATCGCATGGCAAACCTCGTTGACAGCCGCCGGCATTTTCCTCGTGATTGAAGCGTGGCGACCGCTGCTGGTAACCGTGGCTGTCATTATTGCCACGACGGCCTTCCTAAAACTGAATTGGTATGATCAGCTACAAGACTACCCAGACGACTTTACGTTGCCCGAGGCCGGGGAGCCCGTAGCTTCGCCGTCCGAACCTGTAGCTGCATCCTAGAACTGTTTTGACAAAAGACGCTATGAGTCTTGCGACCAATGGCACAGCCCATGTGCCGACTTCCTATGCTACACGGCTGGAGCGGCTACAGGCTGCGCACGCAGACCTACTCGCTATGCCCAACGTTGCCCTTGATGGCAATGGGATCTTTGAGCGGTACCGCAACCCCGTGCTGACGGCGGCGCATGCACCGCTTACATGGCGCTACGATCTTAACCCTGCACACAATCCGTATCTGATGGAGCGCATGGGCATCAATGCGGTCTTCAATGCTGGAGCCTTGTTCCACGAGGGGAAGTACCTGTTGGTGGCCCGTGTAGAGGGCATGGACCGCAAGTCATTTTTTGCGGTGGCCGAGAGTCCAAACGGCATCGATCAGTTTCGCTTCTGGGACTATCCTGTCGTCATGCCCGAGACGGACGACCCCGATACCAACGTGTACGACATGCGCCTCACGCGGCATGAGGATGGCTGGATCTATGGGTTGTTTTGTACCGAACGCAAAGACCCTGATGCCCCTCCCGGTGATCTGTCGTCGGCAGTGGCCCAGTGTGGGATTGCACGGACGCGCGATCTGAAGGCGTGGGAGCGATTACCAGACCTCGTGACGCCTTCGCCGCAGCAACGCAACGTGGTGCTGCATCCCGAGTTTGTCGATGGACAGTATGCCTTCTATACCCGTCCCCAAGACGGTTTCATCAGTGCCGGGAGTGGCGGCGGCATCGGCTGGGGTACTTGCGCCGACATCACGCAAGCGGTATTGACCGAAGAAATCATCGTCGATGAGCGCCAATACCACACCATCAAAGAGAGCAAAAACGGCCAAGGGCCGCCCCCCATCAAGACCGAGGCAGGTTGGTTGCATGTAGCCCACGGCGTCCGGAATACAGCGGCTGGGTTGCGCTATGTGCTCTACCTGTTCGTGACGGCGTTAGATGAACCGTGGCGGGTGACCCATGCGCCAGCTGGCTACCTCCTTGCGCCAGAAGGTGACGAGCGCATTGGCGATGTGTCCAATGTGGCGTTTAGTAACGGGTGGATTGCTCGCGAGAACGGCGATGTTTTCATCTACTACGCCTCGTCCGACACGCGCATGCATGTTGCGTCGACATCAGTAGAGCGCTTGCTTGACTATGCGCAGCACACACCAGCCGACCCCCTGCGTTCGGCTGCCTCGGTGCAACAGCGTATTGCGCTCATCCGTCGCAACATGGCTTACCTAGAGGACCAGTCGTGATGACGGATGCTGCCACTATTCTCTGCAAAGCCATGCGGACCGAGTTGGTCGACCATTTGTTGCCCTACTGGGCACAACAGGTTATCGATCACAAGCATGGAGGGTTCATCGGGCGTATTGCCTCTGATGGGTACGTCGATGCGTATGCAGACAAAGGGGCGATCCTGAACACCCGCATGCTCTGGACGTTTTCTGCCGCGTACCGGGTTTTGCGTGATGAGGACTATAAAAAGATAGCCGACCGAGCCTATGCGTACCTAGAGCAGCGCTTTCGTGACCCGTCCTATGGCGGGCTGTACTGGATGCTTGATTACACAGGGCATCCAATCGAGGATAAGAAGCAAGTGTACGCGCAAGCATTCGCCTTGTATGCCTACAGCGAGTATGCCCGTGCGACGGGCTATGTGCCTGCCCGTGAGCGTGCCATTGCGCTGTGGCGGCTCCTCGAACAGCATCGGGACACACGTTGGGGCGGCTACTATGAAGGATTCAGCCGGACATGGGGTGTCTTAGGAGATATGCGGCTTAGTGACAAGGATCCCAATGTCCCAAAAGGGATGAATACGCACTTACACGTTTTGGAGGCTTATACCAACCTGTATCGAATTTGGCCTGACCCACTGTTGCATGAGCGCCTAACCGCCGTCATCCGTCTATTCCTCGATCATATCATTGACCCTGTGACCTCCCACATGCGCCTGTATTTTGATGAGGACTGGACACCGCTAGACACGACGGTTTCCTATGGTCATGACATCGAAGCAAGTTGGCTGCTGTACGAGGCCGCTGAGGTGCTTGGTGATCCGGACGTAATGCACGATGTCGAGCAATCCGCTATAGCTCTTGCAGAGACTACCCTGAACGGAGGGTTTGACCAAGATGGTGGGCTGTTTAACGAGAAAGCTGCATCTGGTCATCTTGACGACGATAAGCATTGGTGGCCGCAAGCCGAAGCGATCGTCGGTTGTCTCAATGCCTATCACCTTACGCTTGAGAAAGCCTACCTCAACCAAGCCCTAAAGACGTGGCAATTCGTTGAGCATCAACTCATCGACCATGAGCATGGGGAGTGGTTCTGGCGTGTATCACGGAATGGTGTACCCGCATTGGATGAAGACAAGGTCGGCCCGTGGAAAGGGCCTTACCACAACGTGCGGGCGTGCCTTGAGGTTATGGAGCGTATCCATGCTCGGCAGCAAGCGAGACTCGGTTTGCACATCGGGTAGGTGTCAAACCCAAGCGATCCTCATGTATCGACAAGGCCATCTCGGTCGTCGAGACCAATACAGATTGCACTATGCTTGGCTACCTAGATCCTTGCAATTAGCTTGCTTCCATGCGGAGGGTTACGGCGACGTTCGTGAGGGCTATACGCAGCGCGTGGCCGAGGCTGGCAAACAGCGCTAAGGCGACGACGAGCAGGACGGGGAGAACAAACGTCACAAGGGGCAAGGCTGCTGGGTAGGCAAATCCATCGAGCCACCACTGCGTGCCCATCCACGAGAAGGGCAAGGTGACCAACGCGGCCAGCACAACCCAGAGCAGCAGGTCGCGCAGCAACAACCCGAGCACGTGTGCTGAGGAGGCACCGAGCACCTTGCGGATGCCCATTTCTTTCAGCCGACGATTTGCAGTGAAGGCTGCGAGGCCATAGAGACCGAGACACGCAATGAGCATAGCCAGCAGCGCGAAAACCTGCATCAACTCGCCTAGTTGGCGATGCGCACGGTATTGGGCGTCGAAGAGCGTATCCAGAAACGTGTAGCGGAAGACGCTACCCGGAAACGCTGACGCGAAGGCGGCCTCCAAAGCTGCCAGGGTTGCTCGTGTGTCTGCATCGGCGAGTTGAATCGAATAAAATGCGTCCGCTGCTGGGTCAAGGACGAAATACATAGGGTCGCGGGCACGCACCAGCGACTCATGGTGGTAGTCTGCCAAGACCCCGATTACTGTGCGGGGTTCGCGCGTGTACTCGTAGATGATAGCTCCTACGGCATCGGCTGGGCGGGCAAAGCCTAGGGTCTGAGCCGCTGAGGCATTGAGTACGACAGCTTGGGCGTCGGTGCTTTGGGCCGCGTCGAAGTTGCGCCCTGAGAGGAACTGCATCTCGTAGGCATCAAGAAATGCGTGGTCGACAGCGACGCGCTCAATCGAGTGGGCTAGGTTGATATCGTCGGTCGGGCTACGACTGAGCGCGATACCTCGCTGGATGCCTTGGCCTGGCACACTACTCGACGTAACCGCCTGCTCGACGCCCGGTAGCGCTGCGGCGGCCGCCTTGAAGCGGTTACGTTGGTGTTGGCGGCCTTCAGGGGTGGCAGCCTGCTGTCCGGGCTCATCGACAATCAGGGTTTGGGTTGTGCGGAAGCCTAGATCAGCACGGAGCATGTGCTGCATTTGCTGGTACACCACCACGGCCGCTACCATCAGTGCCATCGACACGGCAAACTGGGTAACCACCAACCCACGTCGGAGCAACACGCCGCGAAGCGATTGGCGAAATGTGCCTTTTAGCACGGCCAGCGGTTCGAAGGACGCCATCACCCATGCCGGATAGGCTCCCGCTAGCAAGGCTCCTATTGCCACACAGGCCAGCAACAAGGCCCACAACTGAGGCGACCACATGGTCAGTGAAAAAGACGCGCCGATCCAAGCATTGTACCAAGGTTGAAGAACGAGCACAAGCCCCAGCGCAAGTACAAGCGCGACACCGTTGGTCACGAAGGCCTCCAACAGAAACTGGTGTCTGATTGCGGAGCGATCTGAGCCGAGTGCTTTCCGTACGCCTACTTCGCGGGCACGGGCAACGCTACGTGCTGTCGTGAGGTTGATGTAGTTAGTCCAAGCAAGCAGTACAATGAACAAGGCGATCAATCCTAGGAACCGAACGACCTCACCGTTTCCATTGGGTGCTAATTCATTTTGCCGTGCAGAGTAGAGGTGGATCGACCGTAATGGCACCAAGGTGAAGGTGTTGCTCCGGATGCGTTCGCCTGCTGCATTTACCTCGCTTGCAAAGCGTGGCTTGTACTGGTCAACAAGGTCTTGCAAGGCGGCCTCAACCGATGCTACGGTTGCCGAGGGGCGCAGCTTCGCATACGTGTAGAATACATAAGATCCCCAGTTGGACTCGTAGAATGCTGCTCCTCGGCGTCGCTCATGGAGCGTGGTATACGAGATAAGGACATCGTACCGGACGTGGCGCGGGCGAGCATCGTCGGCGATGATACCTGCTACGGTAAGCGTGTGCTCATTTTGTGCGTTGTCATGGAAGTACAGCGTTTGGCCGATGGGGTCGGCCTTGCCAAAGTAGTGCTGTGCTGTAGAGGCCGAGAGCAGTGCTAGGCCCAATACCATTCAAATAAGGGCAACGACCTTGCGAAATGGCTGCGTGGG
>CAYYHN010000058.1:0-6749 GCA_964471245.1 uncultured Rhodothermaceae bacterium
CCACGCATGCGATGCCCGAAGCGGTTATCCGTCAGTTGGCCGCCACGCACGGCACGCAGGCGGCGTAGCACCCGGTCGGCGCGGTCCGGGTAGGCATCGCGGATCCAATCGGTAAACACCTCGCCGACGGCACCGGGCAGCCGCAGCATGCCAAAGCCCGCAAACGACGCGCCGTGCGCCACAGCAGCCTCAAGGATCGCGGGCATCTCCTCATCCGTCAGACCGGGAATCACCGGAGCCACGTTGACGCCAACCGGAATACCCGCCTCAGCCAAGCGCTGCACCACCTCCAGCCGTCGCTTCGGACGGGCGGTGCGCGGCTCCATCTGCATCACCAAGTCTGGGTCTAGTGTCGTAATGGAGATCATTACAGCCACAAGGTTGCGCTGTGCCAACTCCATCAGCACATCAAGGTCGCGCAAGATGAGGGCGTTTTTGGTGATGATGCCAACCGGATTGCGGAAGTCGGCAAAGACCTCTAAGCACTGCCGCGTGATGCGCAAATCACGCTCGGCCGGTTGGTATGCGTCGGTGTTACCCGACAACATCACCGCCTGTGGCTCCCATGACTTCTTGCGGAATGCTGCGGCCAGTAACTGCGGAGCCTCGTGTTTGACAAGAATCTTCGTCTCGAAGTCGAGCCCCGCTGAGTAGTCCCAATACTCATGTGTGGGACGGGAGTAGCAATAGGCACACCCATGCTCACAGCCTCTGTACGGGTTCATGCTGTACGTGAACGGGAGGTCTGGGCTGGTGTTCTTGTTGAGGATCGTGCGAGCGTGATCGGGGATGAGTTGGGTCGCCACCTGACGGCGCTCGGCGTCGGTGTGGGCGGCCGGGTCGAGGTCGTACGTGATCGGGTCGAAGCGGGTGGCAGGGTTGGTGCGTGCACTGCGCCCTCGCCGACGAGGCATCTCGGTAGCCATGAAAGGAATTGGGTCATTTTACATGCTTTACACATGCAATATAGCCCATCAAGCATACTTGAACAATATTTGCACATATGTCTTGTGTGTGCAAGGTTCTGCCCAATTGGTTACGTAACTAACAGCTTTCGTTTTGGCCAACATGGACGGGAATCACGACTGAATATAGCGCTGAAAATGCTTGTGACTGGGAATTGCCTAGCCATATTCAGCTCAAATACGGCCCTATGTTGTGGGGCACTACGCCTCTTGCGTGGTTAGAGGCCGCATTGTTTAGAGTGATACCTATATTCCTACCCAACGTGGTAAATTGCAGCAGGTAGTGCATCTCCATTTTCAGTCATTTTCCGCAATTTGTGCAGTATTGCACTCAGGCACTTCTTCTCGCGTTTCCTCATCTCGGAAGTCAATTTGTAGCAGCGACTCTCAACTTGATAGCTCACATCCTCGTGATCGAATACGGCGATACCTTGCAAGTCTTCTCTGTCGATGTAGTTCAGAAAGAAACGATACCGAGTCATACCCTTACGATGCTCAATTTTCTCGGCTTTGTAGTGGAAAGCTGACATCGATCGATGAACCTGATAATATTGAGGTTGGGCGCGAAAGTGCGTAGCGGAAACTGACGACAAGGCACCTAACTCTAGCGTAGATTACAAACCACAGAAACTACTGTATGGTTTTTGTCACCCGGAGCGTCTAGTTAGAGGACTCCACTCACTGTTTATCTTCTCGGGAAATGGGAACTAGCTTGAAATCCACCTCAAGTCGCATCTGCGATTCGACAGCTTTCCCATCCTGATAGCCTGGCTCGAACTGTGTCATTTGCAACCCTCTTACAACTACTTCTTCGATATTAGCCCCCACGTCCGATAACGTTTCAATCCTCACTGCTTGACCCGATCCACTTACTTTGAATTGGGCAATAGCCCTCCCTTCTATGTGAGCCAGATGAGCTATTCGTGGATAGGGAATGCGTGCAAGGAATGAATCGATTCCTCCAACGATTGTTGGGGGGCTGTTCAATTCTTGCGGAGAAATCAACGACAGTTCATAAAACTGAACAATGGGGCTAAGGTGTTCATAGTCTTGCGTGTAAACGGGGCCTTGATCCTGTACGAGAATAACACGCTGGCAACCGAAAAGGGCTATCGATAGGACAAGTATGACTCCAACTAATCTCATCGATATTTTTGAAGCCCTATAGCATTTATAAATGAGCACCATGTAGGCTGCTACAGCACGCCTTCGTACATCTCCTCGATAAGGTGGGCGTAGGTCTTTTCGATCTCCTTGCGCTTCAGTTTCAGCGTCGGCGTCATCATGTTGTTCTCGACGGTGAAGGCTTCTTCGAGCAGACGGAAGCCGCGAATCTTCTCGTGCGCGGCGGCCTTGCGGGAGTAGGCGCGGAATTCCTTGTCAAAGAGTGCCTTGATCTCGTCTTGCGCAAGCATGGCGCTGACGGCATTGTGGATGAGGCCGTTGGTGCGCGCGTAGTGCTTGAGCGCGTCAAAGTCGGGCACGACGAGCGCCGTCAGGTAGGGCTGGCCTTCGCCGATGATGTTGATCTGGTCGACCCACGTGACCGTCTTGAACTGCTCCTCGATTGGGCCGGGGTAGATGTTCTTGCCGCCTCGGTTGACGATCATGTGCTTGATGCGGTCGGTGATGCGTAGGTAGCCGTCCTCGAAGCGGCCGACATCGCCCGTATGGTACCAGCCGTCGGCGTCGATGGCTTCGCGCGTAGCCGAGTCGTTGTTCCAGTAGCCGCGCATGATGTTTGGCCCCTTCGCCACGATCTCGCCTTCCTCCGTCGAGAGGTTGTTTGGGTAGCTATCGCCGTGGACCGTGCCGAGGATTTTGCCGTCATCCACGCGCATGATGGCAACCTCGATGCCGGGCAGCACATGCCCAACGGTACCAAAGCGTGGTGCGTGCACCGGATTGGCGGCCAGCACGGGAGCCGTCTCCGTCAGGCCGTAGCCCTCGATGATCGTAACACCAGCCGCCATGAAGAACTCGCCGATGGCTTTCGGCAGCGCAGCGCCACCCGAGACGGCAAAGCGAACACGTCCGCCTAGCTTCTCGTGAATCTTACCGAAGACCAGCTTCGTCGCCAGCCCATATTGCGCCTTCACGATGGGGTTGGGCTGCTTGCCCTTCGCTTTGGCAGCGGCCACCTTGTGCCCCGTCGAGACGGCCCAGCGGAAGATTTTCTGCTTTGTGGGCGAGCCTTCCTCGACCGACTTGTTGATGATGTTGTAGACGCGCTCGAACACACGCGGCACTGAGATCATCAGCGTCGGGCGCACCTCGGGCAGGTTCTTGCTGACCGTGTCGACGCTCTCGGCGTAGGTGATGGTCGCCCCGGCGGCGAGGACGCAGGTGTAGCCTGCCGTGCGCTCGAACGAGTGGCAGAGCGGCAAGAAGGACAGGTGCTCGTCGTCGTTTGAGAAGGGTACGAAGCGCAGGGCAGAATTCGCATTCGAGCAAAAATTCTTGTGCGTCAGCATCACACCTTTCGGGTTGCCCGTCGTGCCACTCGTGTAGATGAGTGCCGAGAGGTCGTCTTCATTGGCCGTGCCGAGCAGCGGCTCAATTTCGGCGCGGTGCTCCTTCCAATGTGCAGCCCCTTCGGCCATCGCGTCGTCCCAGCTTTGCACGTGCGCGCCGTGTTCGCGCCGCATCTCGCTCATCGTCACCACGCGCTCCAAATCGGGGCAGTTGTCGAAGATCTTTTCGGCTTTCTTGAGCTGGATGCCCGTCGAGACGACGAAGACTTTCGAGCCCGAATCCTTGATGATGTACTCGACCTGCGCAGGCGGCAGCGAGGTATAGAGCGACACATTGACCGCGCCAAGCATCTGTGTCGCCAAGTCGGTGATGGTCCACTCCGGGCGGTTTTCAGCAAGAATCGCCACGCGGTCGCCGAAGCGCACGCCCTGCTTGTGCAAGTAACCAACCATTGCGTGAATCTGCTCGGTCAGTTCATCCCATGTGATCCCTACCCATTTTTTGGATTTTTTGTCCTTGTACCGAAGTACATCGCGTGACTGCCCGGCATAACGGGATGATACACGGCTGTACATTTGGGGAATGGTCGAGAACTCAGCGAGCGCGCTCATAGCGAAAACGGAAAAGTCTGAAAAAGCGGTTCCAAATCTACCACGTCAGCCCGCGAAAGACAATGCAGCAGCGACGCAAGGCAAACACAGGCAGCGCTATCAGACCCCAACTTGTCCGTTTTGTTCTCCCGACACGGGCAAATCCATACGGGCTACATACCACTATTGTACCGTGATTGGGCCCACTATGTCGAATTCCGCGTTAGGCATCTTGGCCGATGGCCTCGCTGATGTGCCCGAAGCCGTCGCGCTCCAAGCACGTCACCAAGCCTTCCTTGATCTGTCGAATCAGCCCGGGGCCTTCATAAACCAAGGCCGTGTAGAGTTGCACCAGCGATGCCCCTGCCCGAATCTTTGCGTAGGCGCTCTCCGCCGAGTGCACGCCGCCGACGCCGATGATGGGAATCTGGCCTTCTGTCTTCTGATAGAGATAGCGTACGAGCCGTGTGGCACGCTGCTCCAACGGCTTCCCACTGAGTCCGCCGCGACCAATGGTGTCGAGTCGTTCGCTTGTGGTCTGCAAACCTTTGCGGTCGGAAGCGGTGTTGGTGGCAATCAGTCCGGCTACGCCATACTGGACGGCCAGTGCGAGCACGTCTTCGACGAGGCTATCGAAGACTACTTTATCCGTAAGTGGAGGGGAAAGCTTGACGAGGATTGGAACGTCAAGCCCCATAGTGGCGCGCTCGGCAAAGATCACTTTGAGCAGCGATTCGAATGCCTCTGGGTCTTCGAAGGTCTTGCCTTCAGTCGTGTTCGGGCAGGAGATGTTGAGCGCGACGTAGCTAGCATGCGAAGCCAAGGCACGAAAACTCGTACGAAAATCCTCGATGGCGGCATCGCCCATGATGGTAGGACTGTGCGTCTTGGCAAGGTTGATGCCCATCGGGATACCCAGTTGGGGCGCAACTTTTCCAAGTCGCCGTCCGATGCGTGCCGCGCCTTGGTTGTTGAGGCCCATCCGGTTGATGAGAGCCTCGTCGGCCTCCAGCCGGAACGCCCGCGGCCGCTTGTTGCCCTTCGAGGATTTCGCACTCACCGAGCCGACCTCGACAAATCCAAACCCTAAGCGCTCCCAGAACCGCACCAGTTTGCCATTCTTATCGAAGCCTGCCGCCAAACCAATCGGACTAGGGAAGTCCATGCCGAGCACCGTTTGGGCCAGACGGTCATCGTCCCACGCGAACATCCCTTCCATAAATGGGAAGCCCGTAGCCTGAGCCAAGCGCGCCGTGCGCATGCCAACGTTGTGGGCCGTCTCGGCACCAAGGCTAAACAGCAAAGGACGAAAGAAATTATACACAGACACAGCGGCAAGGAGATAGAAAACGCGCGCCCAAATTTCCGTCAAACCTAACCAAACCGCAAGGACGTCCATGTGGGGAGTTTGGGAAGGAGGTGCATTTGAGGGCGTTGGATGACCAGTGTTTGCGTAGGCCTGCCCACACGCCTATCTGTTTAGTCTCCTCACACGTTCCACACTCCCATCCCCCCAACCGCCCACACCCAATTCCGCTCATCGCCGCCGATCTGCACGTTGTCGCAGCAGAGCGCCGTTTATCGCAAAGGGCCAGCCAGCGCATGGGAATGCCAGTATGTTGCACGCATCGGAAACCGCTTGACGCATCCTATTCCACCCAACGCAACCTTGGAGAAACCTCATGCAATCGCTACTACAACAAGCTGCGCGCCTTTTGGCAGCCCTCGTCCTGCTTGGGCATCTGGCCGTGCTCACATTCGACGCCCATGCCCAGCACCGTACCAACAACGACATTGTTGACGTTGCCGTCGCAGCCGGCGAATTCAACACGTTGGCGACAGCACTGCAAGCCGCAGACCTAATTGACGCGCTAAAAAGCCGCGGCCCTTTCACCGTCTTTGCTCCGTCGGATGCAGCCTTTCGCAAGCTGCCGCGTGGCACCGTCGAGAACTTGCTGAAGCCCGAAAATAAAGACCAACTCATCGCTATCCTGACCTACCATGTCGTCGAAGGGCGTGTCCGCGCTGCGGATGTAGCGAACTTGCGTGCGGCAGGCACGCTGAATGGCCAGCGTGTAGGTATTGAAGTGAAAGACGGCGGCATTTTCATCGACCAAGCCCAAGTGGTGGCCGCCGATGTGCAAGCGAGCAACGGCATCATCCATGTCATCGACGAAGTGCTGCTGCCGACGACGGAGACCATTCCTGCTGTAGCACGTGAGGCAGGCGCTTTTGGTACCTTGCTCACGGCTGTCAAAGAAGCGGGCTTGGCCGAGACGCTGGGCACCGACGGGCCGTTCACGGTCTTCGCGCCAACCGACGATGCGTTTGCCAAGCTGCCGAGAGGCACCGTCGAAGACTTGCTGAAGCCCGAGAACCGCAGCCGTTTGCAGGAAATCCTGAAGTACCACGTCGTCAGTGGTCGCGTCTATGCGGATGCCGCCCTGAATGCTGGCCGTGCAAGCACCTTGGCAGGTGCACGTATCTCGATTGGGTTTGACGGGGGCTCACTGCAAGTGAACGACGCCAACATTGTGGCAACCGACGTGCAAGCAAGCAACGGGGTCATCCATGTGATTGACAGCGTGTTGCTGCCGCCAGAAGGTATCGCCGGTGCAGGCAATGCTGCCGCCGTGATTGAGTTGGCCATCGACCGTGGTGTGCCGCTCTTCAACCGCGGCCAGCGTGCAGCATGCAAAGCCATCTACGAAGTGGCTGC
>CAYYHN010000058.1:6759-11682 GCA_964471245.1 uncultured Rhodothermaceae bacterium
ATGGTCGACGGGCGCCTGCAGGTCATCGAATACAGCGACCTGCCCGAGTCGGCCCGTACCCCGCTACGCCGTGCCCTCCGCGACGCCAGCCGGGCACATGATGCTGGCGAGCAGGCATGGATCCTACGCCGTGGTCTCGACAGCGCGCTGGATGCCCTCGACCGCCAGATGTCGATGGCCAGCCGCTAATCTGGGCGCGGCCTGCAACCTGAAGCAGCCGGGCGAGTCGAAGGGCGCGCCCGCTGCTTCGTTTGGCGTGTGCTTCTGCCACGCCCTCGAATGTGCCCTGACGAACCTGAGCGGCCCACGTCGCTGCTCGGGTGCATCCCTTCGCAATGCGCATGGACTCTTCTGCTACCAACACCCTTACCCTCTCCACCGACCTGTTCCAGACGCCACGCTGGCAGCGCTGGGCCTTCGTCTTTGCCGTATGGACGATCCCGGCAGTCGTCGCGCTGAGCTACTACTACCTCAACGCCGCGGTCACGCAAGCCGAGCAAGGTTGGACCTATGGTCTCGTCTCGACACTGCCAAACTGGTACATGTGGGCCGTCTTTACGCCCGCCATCATCTACCTTGGCCGTCGCTTCCCGGTTACCAAAGGCAACCGCCTTCGCAACATCGTCGGCATTCACTTGCCGATGCTGCTGATCCTGTTGCTCGTCCACTCGATGATTAACCTCACGCTTTACCGCGTAACAGGGATTCACGACACGATGAACCTCGCGCTGCTAGAGGCACATTTTAATTTTCGGGTGCATGCGAATGTGGCGTCGTACCTCGCCGTGCTGGGCTTCTTCTACACGTTCGATTACTACCGCCGTTCGCAACTCAACGAGCGTCACATGGCGATCCTCGAACTGCAATTGGCACAAGCCAAACTGCGGGCGTTGAAGATGCACAGCAATCCGCAGTGCTTGTACAATACGCTGCATTCCGTGGCCGCCCTCGTGCGCAAGGAAGAGAACAAGACGGCAATCAAGATGCTGGGGCGTTTGGGCGAGTTTTTGCGTTTGGCCTTGGAGAACAAGGGTGTGCAGGAAATTACGCTGGCTGAAGAACTGGACTTCCTCGATCGCTACTTGGGCATCGAAAAAGTACGCTTTCAGGACCGCTTGACGATCATCAAGAATGTGAATCAGCAACTCTTGGATAGCTACGTGCCCAACCTCTTGTTGCAACCGCTTGTGGAGAACGCCATCCACCACGGCATTGCACCGCACGCCGATGGCGGCCGCATCGAGGTGCATGCGGCGTTGGAGGGCGATATGCTGGTGCTGAAGATCCGCGATGATGGCCCGGGTTTGCAGGAGACGAACCAGGCGCGGCGCGGTGTCGGCCTGTCGAACACCGCCGAACGCCTCGAACGCCTCTACGGCGACAACCAGCGTCTCGACCTCTACAACGCCGAGACCGGTGGCCTCGTCGTCCACATCGAACTCCCATACCACACCGAACCCGTCCTGCGCAACCATTTGCTAGGAGACTTATAACGTGTGGATGGATGGGGGTGTGGAGGTGTGAGAGCTGTTTTCCAGCATCGTATCACACCTCCACACCCCCATCCCCCCAGACCCCCATCCCAAATTATGGAAACCATCCGCGTTTTAATTGTTGACGACGAGCCGTTGGCCCGGGAGACGGTGCGGCTGTTGTTGGATGACCACGACGGGTTTGTGGTCGTTGATGAGTGCGAGAACGGCAACCAAGCCGTCGACGCCATCCGCAAGTACCGTCCCGACTTGGTGTTTCTGGACATCCAGATGCCCGAGCGCGACGGGTTTGGGGTGATCAAAGCCGTCGGCCCCAAGCAGATGCCCGTGGTGGTGTTTGCGACGGCATACGACCAGTATGCCTTGCGTGCCTTCGAAGCACACGCGCTGGACTATCTGCTGAAGCCGTTCGACGATGAGCGCTTTGAGCAAGCCCTTGAGCGTGCTGCCGAACGTATCCGGCAGCGCCAAGTGGACACGCTGAGCGACCGCCTCATCAACCTGCTCGAAAGCCACAACAACCACATCGGGGCCGAAGCCACGCCCGAGTATTTGCAGCGCGTGATGATCAAGACGCGTGATGCTGTCTTCTTCGTGAACACCGACGACATCGACTGGATCGAGGCAGCGGGCGATTACGTGAACCTGCATGTCGGTATCAAGAAGAAGACACACTTGCTGCGCGAGACAATGACGGGCATGATGAAGAAGCTCGATCCGAAGCAGTTCGTGCGCATCCACCGCTCTAGCATTGTCAACATCAGTCGCATTCGCGAACTACGGCCGTTCTTTCATGGCGACTACATCGTGCTGCTCAACGACGGCACCGAGTTGAAACTGAGCCGTCGGTATTGGGAGGAGGTCGAGCGCGTCTTGGGTGGCCGATAAGGTGGAATTCATGTCGGTGCATTTGCACAAGGCATGGGGCGTAGGGTACTTTTTCGTCCCCCATCGCTACTCACTAACGACCTGCCGTCCCGATGCTACGCCTTCTTCCTGTACTCTTGTGCGCGCTGCTCATCACCGCTTGTGCTGCGCCTGAAGCACCCGAAGCGCCTGACGCACCCGAACCCGTCGCTGAAGCTGCCCCGGAGGCACCTGCTGAGCCGGAAGCGCCTGCGGGCCTTTTTCTTGGATTGAGCGGCGATGGTATTCAAGTCATTGACGGCAACACGGGTTCAGCGCGCATGATTGCCTTCGAAACGGGCCGTGAGCAAGTGCAGACCGTTGTGACCAACCTGCTTGGTGAACCCAGCACGAGCGGCGTGAACGAGGAATGTGGCGCAGGCCCACTTGGCTATACGAACTGGCCCAACGGTTTCACGCTCCACTTCGCGGAACACAGCTTTGTCGGCTGGGCATATGGCGCGAACGCCGATGATGCCAACCTCACCAACATGGCGGGCATCGGCATCGGCTCGACCCTTGCTGACATCGAAGAGGTGATGACCGTCAACATCGAAGACACGACCATCGGACCGCTGGCCGATGTTGGGGGCATGTACAGCGTGCTGACTGGCACCGATGCCACGGCGGAGATCACGGACATGTGGGCAGGCGTAGGCTGTGTCTTTTTCTAGACCAGACGACTTCTAGACCGCGTGACCGTTAATAGTAGACTTCGTACCCACCGGGAATTGCTGCGAGGTTGACACCCGGTTCGAATGCATCCATCGTCGGCAGTGGGTCTTGTGGCATGCTAATCGTCTGCCGCGTTGTTTCGCTACGGGTCATCGTGTCGCCGTCGCACGTCTCGGCTTCTTGCACGAACGCCGCTGTGCCTGTTGCGACGTTGTAATCGAACGTGTCGATGGTTTCACACGGCGCGCCCGCCTCACTCGTCGCGCCGATGAGTCGCCAAGCATCGTCTTGCCAGCGATAGCGGTGTGTGTAGGCCCACTTGGCGCGACTGCCACCGAAGTGCTTCACGACGATCGCACCGCGCTCAATCGCCACCGACTCGAACGGATCACCCATCATGCCACCGCTTTCGCTACTGAGGATCGGGTTGGTGCTGGTGTGCCACAGCGTCCAGCCATCCGCGTCGACCTGGTAGATGCGCAGTTCGCGAGCGGTTCCCAAGTCGCCTTCATCCGGCGTGTTGAATACAACGACGACTTCATCATCGGGGTCATCATCGAGATTGCCCGTAGCGCGCCCAAGCATCTCGAAGCCATCTGGCAAGGGCGTGTCCTCTGAAGCCGTCGGCTCTGTGGGCTCGCTAGGTTGCTCGGAAGCAGGACGTTCGGTACAACCTGCTAGGAATAAAACGACTAGCAGCAGGCAGGAGAAACGCATGGGGTTGGGAATTATTGGTTTGAGGAGGTGTCCGCACGGCGCAAGGTAAGGCGCTGAATCCCGCGCGGCACCATCGTTTGTACGCCTTCGATGGCCGGTTCGTCGCCTGCGGTGATGATTTCTTCTTCGAGCACATCACCGCGAAGGCGCGTCGTCGTCACGAGCAAGATGTCGTTGTATTTGAACGGCGACACCAGCACATCGCCGAGCAGCCGTGCCTTTAAGATAATGCCGTCGCCCTCGTCGACGAAGAGGTCGTCAGGCCCGGTGCCTCGGCAGAGTTGGTAGTCCTTCACTTGGCGCACTTCGCCCTTTTCGCTATACGTTGTGCGCCAGACCGAGCACGTGTCGTCGGCAACAGGGAACGCGCCGAGTTCCATCTTCACATCTACAGGTGGAGCGTTGGGGCGAAGCGGTAGGTTGACCAGCGTGCCTTCCCATGTGCCTTCCCAATCGGGTACGGCTTGAGGCTCTTGAGCATGGGCGGTTACTGACCAGCAGCAAAGAACTAGCACTAGGATGATACGCATGATGTTATCTTCTTGACGTTAAAGGATGTTTATCGCACCCATAGCGTGTCGCTGGTTGCTACTTCGAAACGGGCCCGGACGGGCTCAGCATCCATCCACGCAAACGGTTCAGCTGGGCGGTACGGAAGCAGTTGGCCGCCATCCCACATGCCGTTGTCATTACGGTCGAGGAAGGCACGGAAGCGGAATGGGACGGCGCCGGGCAAATTGTCGAAGAGGAACACGCCCGTACTATCGAGTGCAAGGCTGCGGTAAGGCGTAGTCAGCGGAGCATCCGCAAGGTGGAGTTCGATGCGGAGCGTGGCGGTGGTGTCGTCGGCCAACGCAATGCCGCTCAGTTCGCCGAGGGAGCGATCCGCCATGCGTTCGAAGATGCGGGAGAAGGTGGTATCGGGGACACTGACGGCTGCGCCATCGAGGGCAAGCAGGACACGCTCGCCGGGTGGCAGCGGCGGTGTGAACGTCAGTGCATAGGTTGCGCCGTCCTCCGTGCTTGTGGTATATGGGCGGCGAGTGGCGTTGGTGGAGTCGGCAGGGTCCGTCGCATGGAGTATGGAGGCCAGTAGGCTGTCATTGACGCTTTGATTGAAGCGCACCGAGGG
>CAYYHN010000059.1:0-11636 GCA_964471245.1 uncultured Rhodothermaceae bacterium
CACGCTGGTGCGCTCGGATGCCGTCGACGTGATCGTGGTCGACTCCGTGGCCGCGCTCGTGCCGCGCGCCGAGATCGAGGGAGAGATGGGGGACAGCTTCGTCGGCCTCCACGCACGCCTGATGAGCCAGGCCCTGCGGAAACTGACGGGCTCGATCGCCAAGTCGAACTGCATGGTGATCTTCATCAACCAGATCCGCGAGAAGATCGGCGTCATGTTCGGCAGCCCCGAAACGACCTCTGGCGGTCGTGCACTCAAGTTTTATTCATCCGTCCGCATGGACATTCGCCGCATCGGCGCTGTCAAAGATGGCTCCGAGATCGTCGGCAACCGGACGCGCGTAAAGGTTGTTAAAAACAAGGTCGCTCCGCCTTTCCGCCAAGCGGAATTCGACATTATCTACGGCGAAGGTGTCTCCTCGATGGGCGAACTCGTTGACCTTGCTGTTGACAACGATATCATCAAGAAAAGCGGATCTTGGTACAGCTACGGAGACATTCGCATTGGTCAAGGCCGTGACTCGGCAAAGCGTTGGCTGCGCGAAAACCAGAACTTCCAAGACGAAGTCAAGCACCGTGTGAAGGTCGAACTGGGCATGATCCGTGAAGACCCTGCGAGCAGCCTCCAGCCCGAGCAGATGAACTAGCACTTTGGTTGCTCTCCTCGAAGATTTGCCAAAAGCCATCTCGTTACAATCGAGATGGCTTTTTTATTTGATCGCTTCTATAGCTAACTCTTCGGAAGGTTGGTGTAATCAAGGTGTATGATTATGCAAGTGTGTCCCTGACACTCGACCATTCAAACCTACAAGTATGAGGAAATATTGCGCGTTCCTGAAGTTTGCCTAAAGGTAATGAATTCGCGTGCGAGCACAGTGATAGAATGGTCGATATCGACTAATTCGAGTAGTTGCCGTTTCTATGCAGTAATGAGGTGCCCCCATAGTTAGTACCACAAGTTATGTTAGTGCGGGCTCGGGGTTAGGGTTGGTTTGTTAGTCTCGGGCTTGGGCTGCAAACGTGGCCGGTGTCATGTGCTCCAACGCAATGCATCCCAAGGGAAGTGAGATAGTTTTCACGCGTCGTGTAAGGTCTGAGTGAAGATGTCAACCGCCTCATCAATCTGCCCAGCCGATACAACGAGCGGAGGGATCCAACGCAAGACATTGCTATAACTGCCACACGACAACATCAACAAGCGCCTCTCCAGACAACCTTGCAACACCCGCTTAGCGGTTGCAGCATCGGGGCTCCCATCAGCGTTGGAGAACTCTGTCGCGACCATTAACCCTCGTCCACGCACATCACCAATTTGCGGATACTGTTGTTGAAGCTCCGCCAACCGATCCACGAGTTGCTGCCCACGTTCAGCAGCTTGGTTGACAAGTCCTTCTTTCAGCAACACATCGATGGTTGCACAGGCAGCCGCTGAGGCAATAGCACTACCACCACCATACGTGCCACCATGCGTACCCGGTCGCCATCGACTCATGAGCGCTTCTGATGCCGCGATTGCCGAAATGGGTAATCCACTTCCTAAGCCTTTTGCCATCACGATGATGTCCGGCTTGATCTTGCTATGCTCGTAGCAGAAAAAGCGGCCGGTTCGTCCAAAGCCGCTTTGTACCTCATCCATGATCAGCAAGATGCCGTGGGCATCACACACCTCGCGCAGATGATGCAAGAAAGCAGGTGGTGCGGGGACGTAGCCCCCTTCACCGAGGATCGGTTCGATGATAATGGCCGCCGTTTCGTCAGGAGCTGTTTGCCCTGTTAGTACAAGATCTAACTGCTTCGTGCAGAAAGCCACGGTTTGCTCCTCGTCCCAGCCATAGAAGTAGCTGTAGGGAAACGGCGCGACAAAAACACCGGATGGCAAGGGCTGAAAGCGGTGGCGATAAACCGTCTTCGACGTAGTCATGGCCATCGCCAGATGTGTGCGCCCGTGGAAACTGCCTTGGAACACGATCACGTTGGGACGACCTGTGGCTGCTTTGGCTAGCTTGACACACGCCTCGGTGGCTTCGGCACCGCTGTTGGAAAAAAAGAAGCGATCGATGTGATCTGGCGTTACGGCATTCAGCTTGGCCGCCAGTGCGGTCGTCCGCTCTGGAATTACACAGTTCATCTGGCCAAAGAGCAACTGCGCGGCTTGCTCTTGCACAGCCTGCACCACGCTAGGATGGCAGTGCCCCGTGTTGACAACCCCAATACCCGATGTAAAGTCCAGATAAGGCGTGTCTGTATCGTCATAGAGGTAAACCCCTTTGCCACGCACCGCATTGATGGTCGTCAGGTGCGTCCATACAGGAGCAAGTAAGTATTGCATGATGCCAATAACAGAAGGGGTGACACAACAGACTACAAGGCGACCCAAACCGCCTTTTCTTGGGTGTAAAGCTCAAGCGCACTTTTTCCCATCTCACGCCCCAAGCCACTCTCTTTGTACCCGCCAAAGGGTACAGCCGGATTGAAGAGGTCATACCCGTTGATCCACACCGTACCCGCCTGCATAGCATGGGCGGTCCGGTGGGCCTTGCTGACATCCTGCGTCCAAACAGCCGCAGCTAACCCATAGCGTGAGTCGTTCGCAAGACCAACAACTTCTTCCACATCGTCGAAAGGCGTCACCGTCACAACTGGGCCGAAGATCTCTTCTTGTACAATACGTGCCTGCGATGCCGTCGTGCAGAAGAGCGTGGGTTCCACAAAATAGCCGCTGGCGAGCGCACCATCTGCACGACGCCCACCTAGGCGCAACTCTGCTTCAGCTTTGCCGGTCTGGATGTAGCCCAGCACGCGTTGCAATTGGGCATCACTAATTAGGGGACCGAGATCAGGGTTATCCATACCCGCCCCCAAACGGAGCTTCTGAGCTTGTCCAACCAAATTATCCACCACTGGGTCGTACACAGCACGCTGCACATAGACGCGCGATCCGAGTGTACACTCTTGGCCCGAGTTGTAGTAACTCGACCACACCAAGCTCTGAGCGGCACGATCTAAATTGGCGTCTGCGAAAATGATGTTGGGCGATTTGCCGCCGAGTTCTAAACTCACCTTTTTCAGGTTGGATTGGGCAGCAGCAGCCATGACTTTTCGGCCCACTTCTGTTGATCCCGTAAAGCCGATTTTGTCGACATCCATGTGATGGCATAAAGCAGCTCCCGTACTCCCGGGACCTGTAAGGATATTGACCATACCTGCCGGGAATCCGGCTTCTTTGATCAGTTCGCCTAGATACAGAGCCGTAAGCGGCGTTTGTTCAGCTGGTTTGAGGATGCAGCAGTTTCCGCAAGCCAGCGCTGGCGACAACTTCCAAGCGGCCATCATAAGCGGAAAATTCCACGGTACAATCAACCCGACCACACCTAACGGCTCGCGCCGGGTATATACGACATGATCGGGGGAGTTGACAGGGATGTGACTGCCTTCGATCTTGGTGGCCCATCCTGCATAATATCGCAGGTGATTGATAGCCCCTTTGACATCATAGGAAGCCTGACGAATCGGTTTGCCATTATCGAGGCACTCCAACTCCATCAAGATGCGGATATCACGTTCGAGCAAATCCGCTAACCGGTGTAGCAAACGTCCGCGTTTGCGAGGCGCTAGGTCGCGGACCTCACGCTCAAAGGCGCGCCGAGCAGCTTGTACCGCTTGATCAGCATCGGCCTCTTCGGCCAACGCAACGGTTGTCAAGAACTCGCCGTTGGCAGGGTTCAGCGTCTCAAAAGAATGACCGTTTGCTGGTGCAACCCATTCATTGCCGATAAAGAGGCGATGATCACGTTCGAGGAAGGCTTGGGTAGTGTGTTGCATCGCAATTAGATGTCGGATTCGTTCATCAGATGGCATACGGCCTGAAACAAGACATTGGCGCCAGCAGCTATGTGCTCGGGGGCGGCATATTCCGCTTCATTGTGGCTCAAACCATCTTTACAGGGAATAAAGATCATGGCCGTCGGCGTAATGGGGGCCAGATACACCGCGTCGTGCCCTGCCCCACTGATTATCTTCCGATAGGGCACGTCCAAGTGCTGCGCTCCTGCTTCGACGGCGGCGATACATGTTGCATCGAAAACCACCGGACGCGCATACCAGATTTCGTCCAATTCAGCATTCGCCTGAGCAGCAGCCGCTACGAGCGCCTCATGCATATGCTCCAGAGTACGCGCATCAGGATGCCGCATGTCGATAGTCGCGCGAACAGCTCCCGGGACCGTGTTGCGTGAGCCCGGTGACGCCGATAACGCACCAATGGTCACGCGTGCAACGGGTGCAAAGCGTTCGGCGATAGCAAAGATCTGCGTGAGCAAGGGCAGTGCTTTTTGGACAGGATCATCCCGATAGGTCATGGGCGTGGGGCCCGCATGGACTTCTTGGCCCCATATCGTGAGATCATACCATCGGATGCCTTGGACACCCGTGACGACGCCAATCGGCAGGTGTTCGTTTTCTAAAATGGGTCCTTGTTCGATGTGCAATTCAAAGCAGGCACGATAGCTATAAGGTTCGACAGGTTCTAAACCTTTATAGCCAATCGATTCAAGAGCGGCTTCCACGGATACACCCTCTTGATCGGTTCGGCTATAGGCGTAGCTAAGGTCAAACACGCCAGCAAAAACACCTGACCCCATCATGGCCGGCGCAAAGCGTGCCCCTTCTTCATTGGTCCAAGAGACTAGTTCCAAAGCGTAGGGCATAGCCAAGTTGTTTTCGACAAAACACGCAAGGACTTCCAACGCTCCGAGCACACCTAACACGCCGTCGTACTTCCCTCCCGTCGGCTGGCTATCAAGGTGGCTACCAATCAAGATAGCAGGAGCATCAGGCCGATCACCTTCCTTCCGAGCGAAGATGTTGCCGATGGCGTCAACGCGGATGGTGCACCCCAGTGCTTTGCACCATGCACAAAACAGATCCCGTCCCCGCTTGTCGACTTCACTTAGCGCCAAACGGCACACGCCGCCTTTTTCAGTAGCGCCGATGCGAGCCATTACCATGAGGCGCTCCATCAAGCGTTCTGCGTTGATGCAAAGATCAGTCATGGATCACCTCTGTGTCTCCGGGTGCCTTCTGTGCGCCCTCATCTGACTGCAATTCTCCAACGTCATGCGAGGCCCACTTGAGCACCTTCAAATACATGGTCGTGCTGGTCTCAAACACCCCTTCCAACTTATGAATCTGATGATGCAAAACGTCCAGCAAGTGATCATTGGTGCGACACGTGAGGTTGATTTCCAAGTCATAGACACCCGTCGTCAACGCGACAAAACTGACCTCTTCGATGTGCATGAGCGCATCAGCTACCTCACGTATCAACTCGGTTGGGCGGACTTTCAATACGACACGGGCATAGGCATTGAGGCCAGCCTTAACCGGATCGGTCCATCCGATAATGTGGAGCAAGCCGCGCTCTACAAGGCGATAATACCGATTGCGCACCATGCCAACCGATACGTTGAGCTCTTGCGCCAGATCGGTGAAAGAACGCCGACCGTCTCGGCGCAAATATTTCAACAAGGCTACATCGACCGAGTCCAGTGTTACGCTTGGCTCCATTGGCATAAATAACAATTTTGCAGGATTGCACTAATAAACTAAAATATTTACACTATTCAGACTCTCTCGATGCGAAAACTACATGCGCCATGCATACTCCAACACAGACGGTCTGGCAAAAAGACAAGGATCACGTCATTCATCCGTATACCAACTTCCTTACGTTTCGGAAGGAAGGCTCAACGATTTTTACCGAAGCCAAAGGCCATCATATCTATGATATCGATGGCAAACGTTACTTGGATGGTATGGCGGGGCTGTGGTGCGTCAATATTGGGCATGGGCGCGAGGAGTTGATTGCACACATGGCCGAGCAAGCGTATAAGCTCGCCTACTTCAACACCTTCGAGGATGCATCCTCGATACCTGCAGCCGAGTTAGCAGCCAAGCTCGCTGCTATCTGCCCAGCCCCCTTGAACCACACGTTCTTTGGTACAGGCGGCTCAATGGCCAATGACACGGCTGTCAAGCTGATCCACTACTACTTCAACCTGCTGGGAAAGCCCCAGAAAAAGAAGATTATCAGCCGCAACCTAGGTTACCATGGCAGCACGTACCTCGCGCATGCGCTTACGGGCATCCAGCCCACCCATCTCGGCTTCGATGTAGCGTCACACTTAGTCCACTACGTCGCTGCCCCGTACCACTATCGGCGTGGCGAAGGGCTCAGTGAAGCTGCATTTTGTGACCAGTTGATCGAGGAACTCAAGCGCACCATTCTTGACCTTGGCCCGGACAACGTAGCGGCTTTTATTGCTGAGCCGATCATGGGAGCAGGAGGCGTGATTGTGCCACCGAAGGGCTATCAGGTTCGCAGTTGGCAGATCTGCAAAAAGTATGACGTGCTCTATATCTCTGACGAAGTGGTAACCGCTTTTGGCCGCCTCGGCCATATGATTGCATCGGAAGAGGCTTTCGAGATTGTCCCCGATGTTCTTGTACTCGCTAAGGGCATCTCATCGGGCTACATTCCCCTTGGTGCAACGGTCATCTCGGATGCGATGTACGACGTGATCAGTCAGCCCAAGAAAGAGAATCCGTACTTGAGCCACGGCTTTACCTATTCTGGCCATCCGCTCGCCTGTGCCGTTGGGCTCAAAAACATCGAGTTGATGGAGCAGGATGACCTATGCGGCCATGTGCAGACGTGGGGGCCATATTTTGAACAAGCCCTTGCCGCTCTATCTGACCATCCGATTGTGGGTGATGTACGTGGCAAGCACTACATGCTCTGCCTTGAGCTGGTCCAAGATAAAATCACCAAAGCAGCTTTTCCGGACGAGGTGACCATTGCCAAACGCGTTTACCAGCATTGCAAAGCACGCGGGTTGATGATGCGTCCTATCGGCTCACTCTGTGTGTTTTCGCCTCCGCTGACCTTCGATCAAGCAGCTATTGATGAAACCGTTTCTATCGTCAAAGCAAGCCTAGATGCCACGGTCGATGAACTCCAAAAAGAAGGCGTCTTTGCCTAAAGACAATGGCTATTCAGGTCGCTCGCCAACCTGCAGAATTTGACGCTCAAGACGCCCTCTGGCTTATCTGGCCCCAGACAGATCACAAGCGGGGCTATGCCTGTTCGGACGTAACGCTCCAGATTATCACGGCGCTAAAACCTCACATGACGGTTCACATCAGCGTAGCGGATGAGATGCTGCTTGCCGCCGCACATGCTGCGATTGATGCACGCTTTTCGGATCGAAATAACCTCGTCTTTCATGTCATTCCCTCGGCAGGATTGTGGGTGCGTGACATGGGCCCCAATTTTGTCTACACGACAGACGGGCAGCTTGCCATCGTTGACTTTTGCTTCAACCTATGGGGCTATGCCGACACCTCTGATCCTGACGCCCAACGCGATGGGCAGTTTGCATCGATGGTCGCAGAACGCATGGCGTTGTCCGTGCTGCAAACGTCCATGATCAGCGAAGGAGGCAACCGCGAAGTCAATGGCAAAGGCGTGCTGCTAGCAAGTGCCGTCGTTGAAGAAGGGCGCAACCCAACGATGAGCCGTACCGATATGGAAGCGGAATACGCCCGACTCCTCGGCATCAAAAAAACCATCTGGCTCGAACAAGGCGTACGCGAGGATGATCACGCCTTCTTAGGCCCCATACCTATGGCTGATGGTGAACCCGCTTACACCGTCGCTACCACAAACGGACATATTGATGAATTTGCCCGTTTTGTAGATGCGCAAACCATTGTCTTGGCTTATGTCCCCGAAGAAGACCTGTATGATCCCATCGCACGCGAAAACCATCGACGCATGGAAGCGAACTATGCAATCTTGCAGGCAGCAACCGACCACGATGGGCACCCTTTTCGCATTGTTCGGATGCCACTCCCCAAAACGATTGCTCACACCCTAGAACCAGGCGATTCGGTCTATGACTACCTTGCTACGCTCTCTTACACCGACGGATCAGTCTTCCCCATAGGTCACCCCATCCGTGTTTTGGCTGCGGGCAGTTATCTCAACTTCACCATCACGCCAAAGGTCGTGTTAGGACAACGGTTCTACCAAAAGGGTATGAACCACAGCATCCATGACCGCGACGTAGCCGTTGAAAAACAACTCCGCGTCCTGTTTCCAAACCGGGAGGTAGTTATGCTAGACGCCATGGCCATCAACCTCGGCGGTGGCGGTTTGCATTGCATCACCATGCATCAACCCGTTTTGCACGGCAAGGCTGTTGAACAAACCAACGCGCCACCACGCATGTGAGCATCGCATAGATGCTACCGCGACCCGAATCCGTCCGTCCCTATTGGATTCGCTCAAACTGTGCACGGCTGCCGTCCGGCATCAGGATACTCCCAATAAGCATCCCAGCCAAACTGGCTAGCAGCCCAAACATCCACGGTTCGATCCGTGTGCCCATGCTCGCACAGATAATCCATACGGCTGCCCCTAAAATAATAGCCGCCCACGCGCCTTTAATCGATGCCTTCTTCCAATAAAGGCCAAACGTGAAGGGCACAAGTAAGCACACGAGATAGAGCGTAACAGAGTCGACGACTAGGCTATGAATACTGGTATTGAAAAATGCCATAGTAGCCGATATGACCGCCACGAACACGACACACAACCGTGTGAAATAGAGGAGTTGCTTATCGGTTAGGTCTTTGACATACGGCTTGATTAGGTTTTCGCCAATCACGGTAGCCGGTGCCAGTATGGCCCCACTCGATGTACTTAGGATAGCTGAGGTGAGGGCTCCAAAAAACATGATTTGAATTGGCAATCCCATGTATTGGAAAACCATATTGGGGATCATGTTTTGGCCTTCTTTATCCAGTGCAAGCTCGGGATAGACGTGATTAATGCAGAGGGCAATCACCAAGGGAATCGCCCCGATGGTGAAGAGCATACCCGCACTCAGAAAGGCTCCGTTCGCTCCTGTCTTTCCCGAGCGGGCAGAAAGCACCCGCTGGTAGATCTCTTGTGCGGGAATCGCCCCGATGCCAAACACCAACCACATTCCGATATAATCAATCCAGTTGTAAAAACCAGACTCCGGCAAAAAGTCCCAAAACCCTTCAGGAGTAGCCGCTAGAACAGGTCCTAGTCCCCCTGTTTCGCCCCATAACTGACCTAACACAAAGAGCAACCCGACAACTATCAACACAGTCTGTATCAAGTCGGTGATGGAGACGGCCCACATACCGCCGATGTAGGTATAGATCAGGACAACGGAGGCCCCCAGCACAATGCCCCATCCAACAGGCAAACCAATAATGGTGTTGAAAAGCAGGGCGAGCGCTAAAAACTGCGCGGCAATCCAAGAGAAGTAGGTAAGGACGTTGACAAGCGACGTAACGGCCTCCATGGCTCCATTGTAGCGGAGCCGAAAGAAATCGTTGATAGTGATACATCTGACGTGCATAAAACACCCCAACCAGCGTCAAGCAGATCAGGTTGCCAAATTGATCGGTGATGATACCTTGGACGCCTTCGCGCACGAAATACCCTGGCACACCCATGATCAGTTCGGGTCCAAACCATGTGGCAAAGATGGTTACGCCGACAACGATCGCGGAGAGACTGCGGCCTGCCAGTGTAAAATCGTCCGTTGTTTTGATCCGGCGCGACGCCCACACACCTACGGCCAACGTGAGCAACAAATAGAGAACAACAAAGCCTGTGAGCATGATCAAACAATGGTGTGGAGAAAAGCTAAGAGCCTAGCGTATTGCATGAGCTTCAACCATAGAAGGCCTCTCATAAGCTAAGCGTTTTCATCATTAAACGAACCTATTGGTAGCGTTTCGTTGGGTACTGCCTCATAACGGGGCTCCTATGGTTGAATAAGGCCTACACATACTCCAATAGTTTAAGATAACCCAGTGTAGGTTCGAGCAGGCGTATCACACCCATTCAAGTACGTCGCTCTCCACGTCCTTTTGAAAGCGTAATGTAGCACTTGGAAACTGTTCTGTAGCTGTGTTGGAAGGCGAGACGGTGAGGTTTTGGACGGCAGCTTTTTTCGATTTTGCAGTTGGTAGCAGCGCAACGTGCCGAAAAACCAGAGGCAAAGCCGAAGGGCATGAAGGAAGGATGCTCGAAAAGAACCCTTCGTAGACCCAAGCGCGTTACAAAAGTGAATAGTCGCTCGCAGCCTACTTATGCGAGGGGCCACTTTAGTAAGTCGAGGTGTTGGACGTGGGTTGAGACGCGGGCATAACTAATGAGTATGGTCAATAAACGTCAGCTGCAAGTTGAGTGGACAAGTAGATTACGCGATAAATTTTGACAACGGTAGGAGGTTGGAAAAACGCCCTCACGGATGAACTGACAGCACGTTGTCAGAACTGTCGTTTGTGACATCATCAAGGTCCAAACCCTTATGTCATCGAACGAGCAACATGTACTGTGTATCCGAATATCCCTTAGCTTCCATTCGGTACACGTATAAACCGCTGGGAATAGCAGTTGCTTGAATAGATACGCTATGACGCCCGGCTGGGTAGCGCCCCTGCACCACGTTCCGTACTTCTCGGCCAAGTACATCGTACAGGGTGATACGTATGTCAGTCTCGACAGGAAGTGCAAAAGGAATCGTGGTTGTATTAGAGAAGGGATTCGGAAAGTTGCCTCCGAGGTTAAAGGTTGCTACTGGAGGAGGGGACTCCGGTTCTTCTTCGACGATACGTAGTGCTTCAACGGACCGCTGGAGGACCGCTTGTTGTTTGGGAACGATGGGAGCGCCGATCATGGTCACCACGCGAAACGATCCGGAGGTGACGGTTCCAAACCCTGCATAGGCTGTCGTATGTCCTTGAGCAGCAAGTGTATGCGGCCAACTCAGCAAGAGTGCCAGCAGGACGCTCGCCATCCCATAGTTCCGTATGAATGCATGTAGCCGTCGCATATTACGAGGGATGTCCATCCCTTACTGCTGTTCTTTTTGTGCTTTACGATCTAGCGCTTCGCGAACGCGAATGCTGAGCGTTTCTGGTTTGTTGTGGGCATCAGGGTGTAAGTAATACCCACGGTTGCTCGGTGACTTTTCTACTTCAACCTGAAAACGATTCTCATTCGCCCAAGCGTCTTGGCGTATGCCTGTCACTTGCCAAGAGACCTTGACGTTTGGTTTGTCTGTCTGGATGACAAACTGCAAGTTATGGATTTCTTCAGCGATGATCGCTTGGGCAAACTGCCCGATGACGGTGAGCTGGTAGCGGAAGTCTCTGTTAAGTGCCTCAAACCAATCCGGCAAGGTCACGGTCGCAAATCCACTGGCGTCGGTCGTGATGACTCCGTTGTAGATGTTCATCATGTCGGGGCTTTCCACGAAGCTGTGGACGAGGTATTTGTTTTCCGGGTCAAGCGGATGGTCGATCTGGAAAACACCCCCAGCCTTGATGACAGAAGTGAAGTTACCGGCCCCGTTTACCGTAAGGTCGCCGTCGTTTACGTTGACAGCACCGGCGTTGACCGTAAAGTCCTCTTTGTACGAGGTTTTGCTTGCTTCGGCCACCCGCACGGGGACATAGGCGTTGCGGGCACGGGCAAGCTCTATTTCTTCCGTCATTGTTTCCTTGTTCTTGGACAATTGCCAGAAGATG
>CAYYHN010000060.1:0-11552 GCA_964471245.1 uncultured Rhodothermaceae bacterium
GCATCGCTGCTAGCTATGCTGATCTTGGTGGCTGTCTTGGCCGTACGGTTTGCCGTCATCACGCAAGCCCAAGCCGAACGGATTGCGGTGGAAGCTGCGAAAGCAGAGCAGGTACAAGAGTTCTTAACGGGGTTGTTCGAAGTATCCGATCCGTCTCAGGCGCGGGGGCGAACCATTACAGCACGGGAACTGCTAGAAAACGGAGCCAACCAGATCGAAACGGAATTGGTCGACCAACCTGAGGTGCAAGCTGATCTCTTAGGTGTAATGGGCATCGTGTATCAGCAGATGGGGCTGTATGAGGAAGCCGCTCCGTTGATTGAGCGTGCATTGGCGATGCACCGTGCGATTCTCGGTCAGCAACATCCAACCGTAGCACGGAATACGTATGAACTCGCACGCTTGCGCGAAGATCAAGGACGCTACGAGGAAAGCGAGAACCTATTCCGTGATGCATTGGCGCAGCAACGAACGCTTCTTCCATCTAATCACGCTGATCTAGCTGCTACGCTCAACGACTTCGGTGTGCTTATGGGCGTGCTGGGTCGCTACGAGGAAGCCGAGTCCGTTTGGCGTGAGGCGCTTGCCATCCGGCGTACGCTTTTCACGGAGGACCATCGCGACGTTGTCGAAAGTCTAAGCAATGTGGCCATAGCACTACATGAAAGTGGCAAATATGAGGAAGCCGAGCAGATGTACCGCGAGACGGTAGAAGTGCTAACGCGCTTGGAGGGTCCCGATGATCCGCAACTCCAGATTATGTTGAGCAACCTTGGTTCACTGCTCTATGAGATAGGCGCCTATGATAAAGCTGAGGTCGTCTTTCGCGAGGTCTTTGAAACGCGCCGCCGCCTCTATGGGGTCGATGCACCGCAAGTCGTCCGGACGATGAGTTGGTTGGGTCGTACGCTCGACCGGATGGGTGAGTACGACGAAGCCGAGGGCCTGCTACGGGCCTCGACAGCCGTGCTGCAGCAACAGTTCGGCCCATTCCATCCGTATGTCGGTCGCAACCTGACAATGGTCGCCATCAACCTACACAACCAAGGCCGCCTTGACGAAGCTGAGCAAAACCTCACGCGTGCCCGATCGATCTTCCGTGATGCCTTTCCTGATGGGCAACACAGTTTCATCGCTGATGCTGACTACGAGCAGGGGCGTTTGTATATGAGCCGTGGCGACTTTGAGGCGGCTGAGCCGCTGCTGCTTTCGGGATTGGCGTACTTTGAGGAGTTAGGCCAAGTAGCACGGACCAAGCCTATGCGGCAAACTCTGCGTGACCTGTATACTGCATGGAACCAGCCGGAGAAAGCCGCCAACTATCTACCCATTCCGGGGGGGGCTTCAGGATGAGCCTCGTACCAAAGATGGGGTGCAACGTTGTACGAAAGATGGAATTGTGAAGGCTTGGTGCAACGTTTTTAGCATGTGACCGTCTGCCTGGAGGGTACCACGGCGGTACGTAGGCCTGCTATGTATCCTAGGCACCCAATGCCGCCGGACTCCATCCCACCGAAGTACTGCGGCATGAACGACCGGCTCATTATTCTCGATCGGCTTGTAGGAGCATATCCTTTTCCGAAACACCACAATCGGATTATCTACTCGAAACTCCATGCTGCGGCTCAAACCATCGATGATGCGGGGCTTTCGATCAAGTATGTGATGGAGGGGGTCGAGCACTATACGCTTGATCACCAGACGCACAGTCTCCAACGCGGGCAGTACCTGCTCGTTAATCGTGGTCGTGCTTACGAAGTGAGTTTCCGCGCGTCCAAGCCCGTTGAGGGACTATGTGTTTACCTCGACCCAGCATTGGTGGCGGATGTTTACCATACCATGACAGCGGATGAACGTGCGTTGCTTGATGCCCCCGGACGCATCGAACAAGATGATATTCCTCGTTTCTACGAGCATGTCGTCACCGATCACGAACACGGCCTTGGACATTTGTTACGGCAAGTTGGTCAACAGGCACAGCAAGGAGCGTTGGACGACGAGACGCTGACCCCTGAACTGTATTATGCCTTCGCAGAGCAACTGCTTGTCAGTCAAGTCGATTTGCGCCGCCAAATGGGTCGCCTGACCTGCGCGCGCTGGACTACACGCGAAGAACTGTTTCGGCGGCTTCGGATGGCGCGGGCGTTCATTGAGGGTAACTTTGACCGTCGCATTGGTATTCCGCAGATTGCCCGGGCAGCTGCACTCTCTGAATATCACCTCATTCGTACGTTCAAGCGCGTCTACAACGTCACGCCCCATCGGTACCTGATGCAGCAACGCCTTGGTCACGCCGCGCATCGCCTCCGCCGCGGCCACGAAACCGTCTCCGCCGTTGCCACGGACGTAGGCTTCGCTGATATTCATGCCTTCAGCAAAGCCTTTAAGAAGCATTACGGCATGCCGCCCTCGCATTATGCCCGTGCAGGTGTGGCATAGTGCATAACGCGCTAGTTTACGAGTGGGTCTGTAATCCGTACCCTCCCGACGCGGTTTGAACTGCTCTGGTGGATGAGGAGGTCGCCTTCGCGCGTGACCCAGACATGGCGAATGATGCCAACGCCGGAAGGAATCGCCCAAGTATATAGCTATGCATAGCGTTCCTCATATCCGGATTGATGTCCCTCTGAAATTGGCTACAATGTCGAGGCTTTGCACGCCATATGGCTAGTGCCTTGCTATGACTTACACGTCAGGTGGCATCAATCACCGTGGCAAGCCGCATTCCATCCAAGCTACTCCAAAAACAAAAACCCTAACCTGTGTTTGCAGAAGCAGTACGGGTAAACTCCCGAAAGAAGTCATTGGCATCCACCAAGGCTTCGAAGCCGAAGATCCACATCGTTTCAGCCGTGTCGGAGAAGTCGAGGCCGCCTTTCGCGATGGACTCGTTTAAGTAGCGGCCGTCGACGCCGTTATAGGTGGCGCCCACTTCGATGGCGGCTTCCCAAATAGCGATCAGCCGAGGATCAGTGATGTAGTTTTGCCATGCGATTGCCTCATCGCTGCGGAACCCCGGTGTGCCATTGCCGACGGCATTGCCGTCCGGAATTTTGTGATACAAGGCGGCTTCTTGAACAAATGCAAGATCTGCTGGCGTAGTAACTTCCTCATTCCAATCGGCATGCTGGACGATGCGCACACGTTCCATTAAGTCAACATGTGGTAGGTGGATTTGCAGATCACGAACGAGTGCAGCCGAGAAATCAGATTGTCCGCCTTCAGCAATCCATACCGTACCACCTTCCTGCAAGGTTGTTGTGGCAAGATCAATCACTTCATGTAGCGCTTGGTCAAAATCCGTGTGTGCATCTGACCAGTTAGAACCAAAGGCCATGTCGAACACGTGATTCGCTGGGACATAAAGCCCACCCTGTGCCCCATACGTTCCGGTGACGGCATGGTATGTGACGTCGGAAAACCGATTGTCAGCCAGCATGGTAGCAACAGCTGCTACAGAGTGGATGTCATCAACATCTGTCTTGAGGTCGAAGTGGGCAAGGTATACGTCCTGTGCGATGTTGAATTGACCAAGTTGATTGGCACCCTCAGATGTCGGTGAGGCTGATGTAGTTTTCGTCTCGGATGGTTTGCAAGCAAATAGTAGGAGCATTACCAGAATACCGCAGAACGAAAGGAGCCTCATAACGCTACTAATGTAGAGGGACAAATAAGGAGATAAATATGGCTGTACAGTTTACGTGACACGTATAGAAATTGCCATTTGTACCTAACAACCATGCACATAGCGGTATGGCCCAGTCCAGACTAGGCTTATGCTACACGTGCTAAGAGTTGAAGACCGAAGAGCTTAGCATGTATGCTATGGAGTCTCATCAACCTTTTCTGGAGTTGTTCTATGTGAAGGCAAGTCCAGGAATACGCCGTTTTAGTGTGCAGGAAGCGGTGCCGAGGAATCCTTTGGTTGCTCGTCTCGTCTAAAGCGCGGTATTTTTTAGCCTATTATGTTTTATAAATACAAAGCGTCCTATGGCGCTTTTCGCATACATATGGAAGCACAACGTACGTTTTCCAATCGCTCGCTGCTGCTGATTCTCGTGTTTAACGCGTTGATTTTAGCACTTGGTGTCTTTGCCGCTGCCAGCAATTTGTTGGTCTTTTTGGGTGGTGGTATCGCACTGACAGGTCTTCTTTGGGTGATGGTTAACCAAGTGGGGAAAGGCCTGCTTGCTGCTGCTCAATCTGAGGCAAAAGCCGTCGCTGCCCCGGAGCCAACACCCCAGTTACCACCTGAGCCAAAGCGCCCAGAAAAGCCCGAGTTGCCTCGCGAAGCATCGGCGATCCAGATGCTGGCGATCCTCCAGCGTAAAGGTCGCCTTATCGACTTCTTGCAGGAAGACCTTCGTGCTTACGGCGATGCCGATATCGGCGCGGCCGTGCGCAGCATCCACGAAGGTTGTAAAGACGCGCTCGCTGAGACCGTCACGCTCGAGCCCATCATGACCGATGGCGAAGGCAACGCCGTCACACTGAACGACGGCTTTGACACGCAGGCCATTCGCCTGACAGGTAACGTCAGCGGGACGACGCCCTTCAAGGGCACCCTAGCCCACAAAGGATGGCGCGTCAAATCCATCGACCTTCCCGAAATTATGCAGGCGCAGCAGCACATCGTCGCGCCCGCCGAAGTAGAAGTTGGCTGATTTCCAAGCCTCTGGCTTGGGTATGGGCGAGTGGGTGTCTGGGAGTTTGGATGGTCTCCGTTCCCACGCTATGCTCGTGCCTGAGCCCCAACAGCCAATAGCCAACAGCCAACAGCCTGATTATGAGTGAACCCAAATATATCGTCGGCATCGACCTTGGTACCACGCATTGCGTGATGGCCTTTACGAATGCCGACCTCCCGGAGCACGACACGCCGGAGATCCACGTTTTCAACATTGACCAAGTAGTGAACGCAGGCGAAGTGCAGGCGCAGCCGTTGTTGCCGTCGTTCCTGCTGATGCCCGGCGCGCACGACGTACCCGAAGGCAGCCTCGTGCTCCCGTGGCGTGGCGATCTCGACTACACCGTTGGCCAATTTGCCCGCGAACGCGGTGCCGAACTGCCTGCCCGTCTTGTCGCCTCGGCCAAGTCATGGCTTTGCCACACCGGCGTCGACCGCACGGCAGCGATTCTACCGTGGGATGCGCCCGTGGACGTGAACAAGGTGTCGCCGGTCGAGGCGGCGCGGCGCTATTTGGAACACTTGCGCAATGCGTGGGACCACCACATGGCAGCCGAGGACCCCGATGCACGTCTCGAATACCAAGAGATCTACTTGACCGTTCCGGCGTCGTTCGATCCCGTCGCCCGCGAACTGACGGTGCAGGCTGCCGAATCCGCTGGTTTCCGTAACCTTACCCTGCTCGAAGAGCCGCAGGCTGCGTTCTACGCATGGATTGCGAGCCAAGGTGAGACGTGGCGCGATGCCATCCACGTGGGCGAGTCCATTCTGGTCTGCGACATCGGCGGTGGTACATCCGACTTCAGTCTCATTGAAGTCGTTGAAGAAGACGGCAACCTCGACTTGCGCCGTGTGGCCGTGGGCAACCACATCATGCTCGGCGGTGACAACATGGACCTGACGCTGGCCTATGCCGTCCGCGGCAAGCTCGCGCAGCAAGGCAAGCGCCTCGACAACTGGCAATTCCGCGGCCTCTGGCAGAAATGCCGCAAAGCCAAAGAACGCCTCCTCTCCGACTCGACGCTGGAAAGCGAGCCGATCTCGATCCTTGGGCGCGGCTCGTCGCTGATCGGCAGTACCATCCGCACGGAGTTGACGCGGCAGGAGATCGAAGGCATCCTCGTCGCTGGCTTCTTCCCGCAGGGCGAGGCGCACGAGTATCCACAGCAGAAAGCCAAGGTTGGGGTGCGCGATATGGGCCTGCCATACGAGTCGGATCCTGCCATCACGCGGCACCTCGCTAAGTTTCTCGGCCAGCAGGTCGGTGGTGAGACAGGCGTGGCGTTTCCGTCGGCGGTGCTGTTCAATGGCGGTGTGATGAAAGCTGAGCCACTGCGCAACCAGATCCTCACGGCTTTGCGCCGCTGGAGTGGCAACGACGCGCTTCGCGAACTGCCGTCGGCTGGTCTCGACCTCGCCGTTGGCCACGGGGCATGCTACTACGGCACGGCGCGCAAAGGTAAAGGGATTCGCATCCGCGCAGGCGTCGCTCGGACATACTACATCGGCGTCGAAAGCTCGATGCCCGCTGTCCCCGGCATCCCAACGCCAGTCAATGCGCTGTGTGTGGTGCCGTTTGGGATGGAGGAAGGCACCGATGCCCAAGTGCGTGGCAAGGAGTTTGGCTTGGTCGTGGGCGAGCACGCAGTGTTTAATCTGTTAGCGTCTTCGCTGCGCAAAGACGACCAAGTTGGTGAAGTCATTGAGGACTGGAGTGGCGAAATCGAGGAAGTGGCGACGATGGAAGCCAACCTTCCAGCTTCTGATGAGGACGCAGGTGGCACCATTCTGCCCGTCTATCTCGAAAGCAAGGTGACCGAGATCGGCACGCTCGAACTCTGGTGTGTGGCCCGCGGCTCCGATCGCCGCTGGAAGCTAGAGTTCAACATCCGCGAGCAAGCGGGAGAGGACATGGTGTGAGCGCCTTTGTAGGCTACAAGACACGTAAACGATCTGAAGTATACTTCATAGCCTACTCCTCCAGTGTGTAGGCGCATTCAGGTTGTTGATGTGATTTAAGGTTGTTTTGCTGCAGATCAAAAGGCTGGCTTAATGCGGTGAATCGTGATGCGAATGACTCGGTGTGGCAGAGGATGCACATGGACCTAACGATCAGGAAGCTTGCGGAACCGGATGCACTGATCATCTCCAAAGCCTTTGCGTCGATTGGCTGGGACAAACCAGTTGCACAGTATGAGCGGTATTTCGCGCAGCAGGAAGCGGGTAACGTGGTTGTGTTGGTTGCCGAGTTGGAAGGCGTTTTCGCAGGTTACCTGAAGGTGGTCTGGCAATCCGACTACGCTTCTTTCCGTGAGCAGGCCATTCCTGAGATCCAAGACTTGAATGTGTTGCCGTCGTACAGACGGCGCGGCATCGCCACTGTACTGATGGACGAGGCCGAGGCGTTGGTAGCCACGCGCAGCAACCGCATCGGCATTGGCGTAGGCTTGCATCCGGGCTACAATGCAGCCCAACGCATGTATGTGCTGCGCGGTTACGTTCCGGATGGCTTGGGCGTAACGTGGCAGGGCAAGTACATTCGCGAAGGACAAGCCATAGTTGCCGACGATGGCTTGGTGTTGCACATGGTTAAGATGTTCGCGAGTTTGGGAGAAACTGACACGTAGGTTTCATCCGCTTATGAGCCCATTGTTTAGCCTTGTAGCATTACTGCTCATAGGAGGGTGGCCCGTGGACGCTCGACCTGCGTTGCCGCCTCCAGCAGATTCGGCTTCGACAGCCTTTGCTCGCTCGTTTTATGTGGCAACAGACGGTAATAACACCAACTTCGGTACTATTGATCACCCTTTTGAGACCATTGCGCATGCCTTGACCCAAACGGTGCCCGGGGATACGATCTATGTTCGTGGTGGGACTTACAATCGACTTGGGACGCTGACCATACAAGCAGGTGGAGATGTAGGTAGGTATCTACATCTTTGGGCATATCCAGATGAGCAGCCAGTCCTGAACTTTGAAGGGAACGATGCGCAAGGGATTCGCCTCTTCGCGAATTATGTGCATCTGAAAGGACTGGTCGTTCAAAAGGCCCATCATCTTGGCATCTATGCTACCGGGTCGCATAATATTATTGAGCAGGTGGTTACTCGCGAGAACGGTGGTTCAGGTATTCATCTGGCTGAAGGGGCGTCGTTCAACACCGTCCTAAACTGTGATTCGTATGGCAATTATGATCCAGAGAATCATGGCGAAAACGCGGATGGCTTTGCCGCCAAATTTGGAATCGGTCCCGGCAACGTATTCAGAGGGTCCCGCGCCTATGAGAACTCAGATGACGGATTTGACTTTTGGGAGGCTGGCGAAGGGGTACTCGTGGAAGAGAGTTGGGCATTCCGTAACGGAATCAACCTGTGGAATGATGCGAGCTTCCAAGGAAACGGCACGGGTTTTAAGCTGGGACGAGGAGCGGGAGCACACAAACTAGTGCGGTGCCTCGCGTGGGCCAATTCCCGCCAAGGCTTTAACGTGAACAACAACCAGACGGGGGTAACCCTTTATCACAACACGGCCTATCTCAATGGGGTCAACAATTATCGATTTAACCTCCCGAATAGTGCGCATATATTGCGTAACAACGTGTCGTTGGAAGGAGGCGTGGTGATGTATAGCGAGATCGACCAGACATTCAATAGCTGGAATGGCATTTTGGCCACATCATCGGCAGATTTTATAACCCTAAACGATGGGGCTACCACGCTTCCTAGAGGCCCTAGCGGGAGATTGCCTGACAGTCCCTTTCTTCAACTTTCACCATCGAGCCCCCTGATTGATGCTGGCCTAGATATAGGATTGCCCTACGAAGGGCATGCCCCAGATTTAGGTGCTTATGAAGCATCTACGAGCACCCTAATAGCTGTTGAGGAGGAATCCCCTCAGCGCAGCGCATCGGTGTTCTCCAATCACCCGAATCCGTTTAGAGACGCAACGACGTTTACATTATCTATGCAGAGGGCAGACCATGTAAATCTCTCGGTCTTTAACATAATCGGGCAACAGGTGGGTACTGTAGCAGACAGGGTAGTGTCGCCGGGCGTACATACCTTCCACTGGGAAGTCTTAGGCCATCGACTTCCGCCTGGGGTCTACTTCGCAAGGCTCCAAGCAGCCGATCACCATCGAGTCGTGCCTATTCTCGTGACACCGTAATGCGATCCGGGGTATAACCGAATGCGTACAGGAAGTTGGGTACCGCCTCACAGCGGCAGTTGCACTTCCATCACGGTTTTGCCGGGCTGTGAGGTTACCTGAATGCGGCCTTCGTGCTGCTGGACGACGATGCGCTGGACGATGTCGAGGCCTAGGCCAGTGCCTTGGCCCACGTCCTTGGTCGTGAAGAACGGCTCGAAGATGCGGGACTGGTCGGCTTCGGGGATGCCGCGACCGTTGTCGATGATCTGGACAAACGCCGTCGCGCCTGCGTGGAAGGCGCGTACCCGTAGGCAACCGCCTTCACCCATCGCATCGATGGCGTTGTCGATGAGGTTCGTCCACACTTGGTTGAGTTCGCCTGTGTACGCTTCTACGTTGGGAAGGTCAGCCGCATAGTCGCGCTCGATGTTGACGTTGCATTGCTTGAGTCGGTGGCCGAGCATGGTCAAAGTGCTTTCAATGCCCTGCTTCAAGTCTGTCGCCTGCTTATCGGGCGAGCGGTCCATGTGGGAGTATTCCTTGATCGACTGGATGAGGCCAGAGATGCGTTTGGCGGCTTCGGTGACCTCGGCAAGGATGCGTTCGCTGGCGATGCTGCCTTCAAGCCATGCGATCACGTCGGCGACGGCTGATTCGGGAAGGCAGTCGGCCACCTCGTCGAGGTCCTCAGGCGTCAAGCCGGATTCGGCGAAGGTGGGTGCGCGGTCCCAACTGTCGGGCACCTCGTGGTCATCTAACCAGTCCGCGATGGCATCCTCGCGCTCGCTGGCTTCCATCACGGAGAGCTGGACCTCGTGCATCCGCTCGATCGCTTTGATGCGGATCTGGTCGGCTGTGCAGACTTGGGATTCCTGCAAGCCGTGCCGCGCCATCCGCGCGACGAGTGCCGGGAGTCCTTCGAGGCGTCGGTGCATGGCGTCGGTGCTACGCATGACTGCCGCCGCTGGATTGTTAAGCTCGTGCGCCAATCCGGCCGAGAGCTTGCCGAGCGCCATCATTTTCTCGCGCTGCTGGTCGAGCTTGGCCGAGGCCCGTACGCGGTCTGACATCAAGGCGATGAGTGGTTGCCCAATCTCCGGGACTTGGTACAGCATATCCTTGAAGCAGCGCTTGTGGATCTGTGCGATCCGCGTTCGCTCGATGACGTTGCCGACCCCCCTGAAATGTGTCATCCGCGAGTAGGGCAGCAGGCCTGTGACGCGTCCGGGGCGTAACGTGTCGAAGAGCCGCCGATGGCCGCCATTGAACGTGTAGATTTGCATGGCCCCTTCTAGAATGACAAACATATGCTCCGCCACAGCGTCGCGTTCAAACGCGGACTCGCCTACCTCTATCCAGCGTTCTTCCATGTGGGCAACAAGCCATTCCAGTTGCTCCTCGCGGAGATCAGCGAACATCGAGATCGTACGAAGGTCGGTAGGGGTAAGCATGGGACGTGGTTCGTTTTTTGTGATGCGTACGCTGCTACGCAGCTTTAGGGGCTAGTTATTGCGTGGGCAACGGTTTACCTGCTTCTTGTGCCAGTTTGTAGGCTATGTAAGCGCACTGCCCTTTGCTTGGATAGTCATCTGCACGACACCAAGCCTGTTTGACGCGGAGTAACCAACCATTCTCTTTGTTGGCACGGTCAACTCTTGCAAGGACTTCGCTAAGGAGAGTGGATGTATCCAAGTCGTTAACTGTGTGCCTGCCAGGCAGAAGCGAGAACGTTGCTGCTTCCTGAGATGCACCAAACTGAATATACAAGTGCAACGACGCAGGGCCCGTCACATGATGATAGTGAAAGGCTTTCAAGTTTGAGTCAAATTGAATCTTGCCTTGCATAGGTAGTTATTTAATGGGCTGTTTGCGCCCAATGATTCTTCGTAGCTTGCCTTTGTGATTCGTGTATGAGTTAACTCAAGTTGAGTCGTATGTGTTTGTCATTCCGAGGAGCATTGCGACGAGGAATCCCCAAGGCTGTTTTTGACCTGAACGGTCGGGATTCTTCCTCCCTTTGGTCGCCAGAATGACAGACTCGCACCGTTTATGCTATAGCACACAACTTGAGTTAGTTAGGATGGCTTCCAGCAGGTTGCGTAGCAAGCGCATCCTCCATTTGTTTCTGGAGCTTGGCGCGGTCGGTCATCAGCTGCTCAGGGTATTCCATCCCAACCAACTCGAACAACTCTCTGCTGGGTACCGAGCCTTTCCGGCCACGTTGCAGGAAGCGTCCTTTAATGACGCCTTCCGCGACGACGCGTTCGCCGCGGATAAAGGTTTGGCTCATGTAAAAGTCGCGCTCGTCCAACGCTTCGATCTTCGTAACCACATCAAACGATTGCAGCAGTTCGAGCGATTTTTTGAAACGGATACTTTCCGAACTGACCACGGGGTAGTACCCCTTCTTAGCAAGCCGCCAAAACGTTTTGGTGCGTAGCAGCAGATCGAAGCGTCCCAAGTCCATGATGGAAAAGTAGCGCCCGTTGTTCATATGGAAGTGCAAGGCTAAGTCGAGGGGGGTGACCCGGAATCTTGTGCTACATGCGGACAACAGCGTGATTGGCTCGTTGGAGGCCAACCGCTTCAAAAGTAACAGGAAAAAACGGAAGTAGAGGTTCATGCGTGGGGTTCTGGGTACGCCATCGATGGCACAGCCGCCAAGCACTCAGCACTAAACACCCGCGAGGGCCGCGCCGCGCGCTAAGCCGTCCGG
>CAYYHN010000061.1:0-5771 GCA_964471245.1 uncultured Rhodothermaceae bacterium
CACCCAGCCAACTTGCAGTTCCCACGAGGTATTGCAGCATGCCCGTGCTGGAGACACGCAGCAACCGCTTCATCACAGGGATGTCGATGACGAGGCATTCTTTCCGGATTTGAAGGCGGCTTTTTCCGGTGAGCAACACGTAGATCTGATATCCCACCCCGACGCCACGGCCGATGGTGGTTGCCACGGCGGCACCTGTAACACCCATTGCTGGAATACCGGCAAAGCCAAAAATAAAGATGGGGTCAAGCGCAATGTTGAGCAGGTTGGCGATCCATAAAGCTCGCATCGCCACCGCCGCGTCGCCTGCACCACGGAAGACGGCGTTAATAAGGAAGAGCAGCAAAATGGTGGCGTTCCCACCGAACAAGATGCGGCAATAGTTTGAGCCGATCTCGACCACGGTCTCGGAGGCACCCATCAGCCGAAGCAAGTCGGGTGCGTAGATGATGCCGAGGATGGCGATCGGGATGGAGAACAGGCCACACAGGATGATGGCTTGGATAGCGGCGACACCAGCGCCTAGCTTGTCCTGTTCGCCAGCACGGCGAGCAACCATCGCGGCAGCGGCCATGCTCAGCCCCAGCCCGATGGCGAAGACAATGATGATGAGCGAGGCCGTCAGCCCTACGGCCGCTACAGCATCGGCACCTAGTTTGCCAACGAAGAAAATATCGGCAACCTCAAACACGGATTGCATCAGCATCTCAAGGACCATCGGGACCGAGAGGATGACGATGGCACGCGAGATGCTGCCCGTGGTGAAATCGCGGTCGCTACCGCGTAACGATTCAACGATGTCGGCCCAAAGCCGAGAGCGGGAAGAGGAAGACATGGCGACAGGTCTGGAAGGCAGGAGGCGGCAAGGTCGAGGCGTATGGTGACAGCCTTAAGACATAGTTTGCCGCAAAAAAACAGGGAAGCTTAGGCGTACGTTCGTAGCATTGGACGAACCCGTACGGAAAGCGCTGCAAAGGAGAAAGGCGTCAGCTTCATGTGTCCGTTCGGTTACGCTAGCCTGTTTCCAGACGTGTGGCGCGAGAGGATGAAAGAGAATTTGAACGCCGCAGTAGCATTGCGACTGTCTGATGATAGCATTTTTCTGGAGGCCATGCAATGCTGACGCGCAATTCGGGCTATGTTACGAGAAAGTGCACATAGAGGCATTCAAGCGAGAAATCAGCAGGAAGCCTAAACGCCAGCAGGCTTAGACCTTTTACACGTTCAGGCCAAACGTGCAAGCTTGGGTTTTCACAACGCATGCGCCTATCTTGTAAGGAAAACTGGCCTCGATCATCCGGGCAGTTTTCGCGAACATATTCTCTTAGCGATGGCACCCAATCTATGCTGAAAGCAGGCGTTTTCCTCGATATCGAAAACTTAGTCCGGTGTGGCGGCTGGGGCATGCGTTACCAAGCAGTCGTCGATCTGGTCGAGCGGCAAGGGGCAACGGTGTTGCGGGCGAACGCGTACATGGCAATCGACAAGGAACGCGAAGAGGAAAATTTTGAGTACCATCGGCGCAAGGAAGAATATCGGTCAGCGGCACGGCAAGCGGGGTTTCACGTCGTATTGAAAGCTGTGCAGCGTTATTACGATCACGAAGACGACACATGGATTACCAAAGCCAACGTTGACCTCGACTTAGCTGTAGATGCGTTGTTGCAATCAGAGAATTTAGACTACATCCTTATTGGCAGCGGCGATGGTGACTTCATACGCCTCGTACGCGCTTTGCAGAATCGCGGGCGGCGCGTCGATCTGTTGTCTTTCAATAATACCAACCGTGCATTGCAGCTCGAAGTTGATCGCCATTTCTCTGGTTTTTTGGTGCCCGGTCTCATTAGCATGAAAGCCGGTTGGTACCGTGGTACGCTCACGAAGGTCAACGAAGAGAAAGGGTTTGGCTTTATAAATACTCGCGCAGGTGGTGATGGCATACAAGAATTGTCTAGCGTCTTCTGTCATATCACCGACGTGCGCAACGCCCACGGAGAATTGATTTCAAACAGCGCGTTTGCTCATATGAAAGACCGGCAGACTGTCTTGGAGTTTGAGTTAGGGGAGCAGCCGGACGGACGCATTAAGGCGGTCAATGTGTCTGCGTATCGTCCAGTCTGAGCCAATGGGAGCACATGCGTAGGTTTGCTGACGTCTTTCTTACATCGCGCTGCTTCCTTGCGTTGGGTGTATTGGTTGTGCAGTTTCTTATGGGCTATGTGTGGCCCGTGGCCCTCGTCCCTGCACAACTCGCCGTGGCTACGCTGCTTGGTTTAGTGTTGGCGGATGGCGTGGTGCTATTCCGAGTTGCAGAGCCCATGAAAGGTCATCGGGAAGTCCCTGAACGGCTTTCCAATGGGGACGTCAATCCAATTGCGCTCGAACTCACCAACGCCTATCCCTTCAATGTGCGCGTGCAGGTTATCGACGAGGCACCGGTGCAGTTGCAACTCCGCAAACTCGGATGGGCCGTTCGCATCTCGGCTGGGGCGACGCAGCGCATCCGATACACAGTGCGTCCGACGACGCGGGGCGTGTACGCGTTTGGGCATATGCAAGCGTTGGTTCGTAGCCCACTTGGTTTGGTCGAACGTCGACTTCGTTTGGGCGAGCCGACCGATGTACCCGTGTACCCAGCCTACTTGCAGATGCGTCAATATGAGTTGCTAGCCATCAGCAATCGACTGACGGAAGCTGGGGTAAAGCGGATCCGACGCTTGGGGCATACGATGGAGTTCGATCACATCCGTGATTACGTTGTGGGCGATGATGTGCGCACCGTCAATTGGAAGGCCACGGCTCGGCGCGGTGGCCTCATGGTCAACCAGTACGTGGATGAGCGTGCGCAGCCCGTCTATTGCCTCATCGACATGGGGCGCATGATGGAGCTACCGTTCGATGGACTCACCTTGCTGGACCACAGCATCAATGCGAGCTTGGTGCTCTCGAACGTCGCGCTCATGAAGCAAGATCGGGCTGGGTTGGTGGCGTTTTCCCATACGATTGCGCGCACGGTGCCTGCTAGCCGAAGGCCACGCCATATGGTGACAATCCAAGAAGCCTTGTACAATCTGAAGACGGACTTTAAAGAGACGGATATGACACAGGTAGCCGTCCATGTCCGGCGGCACCTCAGGCAGCGCAGCCTATTGGTGTTGTTCACCAACTTTGAAACGCGTACATCCATGCGGCGTCAGTTGCCGGGCCTGAGAGCGCTTGCCGCGCACCATGTGCTTGTGGTGGTCTTTTTTGAAAACACTGAACTCCATGCACTCCAGCACGAACGCCCAAAGACCACGGAAGGCGTATTCGTTAAAGCCGTAGGGGAGCAGTTTACGTGGGAAAAGCGTGCGATTGTGGCCGAATTGCAGCAACATGGCATTCAAGCTGTGCTTACTGCGCCTTCTGATCTCACAGCCAATACCATCAACCATTATTTGCAACTCAAAGCACGGGGTTTGGTGTGACGCGAAATAGTTATCTCAAGTTGGTGGTCAGTTCGCCCGCGTAGAAGGTCTCCATGCCACGTTGGGTCTTGAGCAGCAATGCGCCGTTGGTGGCGACTCCTGCGAGGAGCCCCGAAACCGTTTCGCTGCCATCAGTACGGCGGTAGGACACGTTCTTATTACGCATATGCAAGCGTTCAAGGTAATCAAAGCGCACGCTATCGAAGTCGCCCTGCTGAAGCTGCTGGTACCGCCATTCGAATTCGCTTAGGATGCCTGCCAAGATGGCCGCGCGCGACATGCGTTGCCCGGTGGCTAAGACGAGCGACGTCGCGGTTTCGGCAAGCGGCCCAGGAAACTCCGTCTGGTTTACATTTAGGCCAATGCCAAGAACTACGCGGTTACGCGCAGGTGAAAGCGCAGATTCCAGTAACATGCCGCAGCATTTGCGACCTTCCAGCAAGATATCATTGGGCCACTTGATTGCTAGTTCGAGGGGAGCAGTGAATGGACGCAGCGCATCATGCACTGCCAGCCCAGATGCCATCGTGATGCAGCCGAATAATTCAGGTGTAAAGGTGGGGTAGAGGATAATCGAGAAGAGCAAATTGAGCCCAGCAGAAGCATCCCATGTACGTCCTTGGCGACCTCGGCCAGCATGTTGGTGATCACTAATGACAACCGCACCCTCGGGGGCATCCTCGCGGCTCCAGATTAAGGCTTGTTCATTGGTCGAATTCGTGGTGCGAAAGCCCAGCATCACTTGGCCCATCACCTTGGATTTCAATAGAGTGCTTGTTTCTGTAACCAAGGGGAGGGGTTGCTGTGGCATAGAGCAGACAACGCTGTCGGATTCTGGTGACACTTTGTTTCCAAGATACGACCAGCATCAAGGAGGCAGTTGGCTGGAACAGTTCTTGATAGTAGATTGGCATACCTATATGCAAGCATCCATTTTCCCCAATCTACATGAGAAACCGCGTTACGACTCGATTATGCTGGATCGTTTTGTGTCTCGGCCTCCTGTGGATAGCCGGGATGCCGGAAGCCCTACAGGCACAGCCCCTCCCGCGCGTCATGCCTTCGCAAGAGCTCTCGATGCAATACAAACGGGCGCAGACGGCGTATCGCAGCGGCAGCAGCTTGCGCGAAGCCAAGGCGCGCGTCGATCGCGTCTTGCGCGAAGCCCCCGAACACGCGGATGCCCGGCTGCTTCGGGCCAAAGTATTGCTGCGGATGGAGCGCAACGAAGAGGCCTTGCTCGATGCACGCGCTGCCTTGCGGAACGATCCACAAAGCTTCGAGGCACACGTCATCCTGACGGAAGCGGCGCGGCTAAGCGGAGCCGACGCGTTGGCACTCCGTACGTTGCAAGCCGCCGCCGCAATCGTCGTCGATGATGCGGCTCTCCACTTGCGCTTAGCATGGAATGCCATGGCGATGGAGGAAGTAGACCATGCCGAAGCGTTCGCACGGATCGCCCTGCGGCAAGATGAACAGCAGCCGCTCGCGTGGCTCCAACTGGCAAAGATCTTCCTGTTACAGGACCGTACCGATGATGCGGCGATGATCTTACAGAAAGGGATGGAGCAGGACGTACTCGTGCGTAAGCAGCTAGAGGCCGATGAAATGCTGTGGGAATTGCACTCACATCCCGAGCTTGCGCCGTGGTTGGAATGAGTATCAGAAGCAGAGATTGCAGCGTTTTTGAATCGGAGTAGCAACTCTAATGGGCTCATTGTACCTTGCCGCCCCTTTAGGCAAGCTGATGTAGTTCATGGCACTTCCATCTCGCATTCACATCGAACTCGCTACCATTTATGGTGCCGAGGCAACGGCATTGGTAGCACGCATCGAAGCTCGTTTGCAGGCTTGGCGAGGAGCAGAAAGCCAAGGGTCAATTGGCACGCATGGTCTTTCAGCAAGCGATGCGATGCTCATCACGTATGGTGATCAGTTTCAGAAAGCGGGTCGCCATCCACTCGCCGTGATGGCCGAATGGCTACCAAGTAAATTAGAAGGGATCGTCTCTGCGGTTCACTTGCTGCCGTTCTTTCCGTGGTCGTCCGATGATGGCTTCTCGGTCATTGACTACAAGGCAGTTGTGCCGGAGTGGGGGACATGGGATGACATTCGCCATCTCGGTGCGTCGTTCGACCTGATGTACGATGCCGTAATCAACCACATCTCCCAGCACAGCGCGTGGTTCCAAGCCTTCCTGCGCGATGAAGCGCCGTATTCGGACTATTTCATCGCTGCAAACCCGGAAGCGGATCTCTCGGCCGTCGTGCGACCGCGTGCGTTGCCGTTGTTGTCACCCTATGA
>CAYYHN010000061.1:5789-11522 GCA_964471245.1 uncultured Rhodothermaceae bacterium
CGTTTGGACGACCTTCAGCGCCGATCAGGTGGACCTCAACTACGCAAACCCGGATGTGTTCTATGAGATCATCGATGTGCTCTTGTTTTATGCAGAGCAGGGGGCACGATTCATTCGCCTCGATGCCATCGCATTCATGTGGAAAGAGATCGGGACGCCGTGCATTCACCATGAGCACACGCACCGGCTGATTCAGGTGATGCGCACCGTGATGGACGAAGTCGCCCCGCAGGTGCTGTTGATCTCCGAAACTAATGTCCCACACGCTGAAAACATCAGCTACTTCGGCAACCGTGATGTGGACGAAGCGCAACTGGTCTATCAGTTTTCGCTGCCCCCGCTGGTGCTGCATACGCTGTTGACGGGCGACGCAACGGTATTGCAAACATGGGCGGCTACACTTGAGGCACCTTCTCCTCGAACGACGTGGTTCAACTTCCTTGCCTCACATGATGGCATAGGCGTCCGGCCTGCCGAAGGCTTGCTGACGACGGAAGAGATCGATGCGCTCGTGGCACAAACCCTGGCGCATGGCGGCCGCGTTTCGTTCCGCGCCATGCCCGATGGGAGCACACGGCCCTACGAGCTCAACATCGTCTATTACGATGCGCTAAATGACCCAGCAAGTGATGAGCCGCAATCACTTCAAGTGGCCCGTTTCCTCGTTGCGCATAGCATTCTGATGACGCTCGACGGTGTGCCGGGGATCTATGTGCACAGCCTATTCGGAAGCCGAAGTTGGCAGGACGGCGTGGCCGAGACCGGGCATAACCGTACCATAAATCGCCAGAAGATGAGAGTTGAAATGCTAGAAACCGAACTCGCAGATCCCAGTTCTGTTAGGCGGCAGGTATTCACTGGGCTTTCTGACATGTTGCGCGTCAGATCAAAGCAGTCAGCCTTCGAGCCGAACACCTCGCAAGCCATTCTAGCAAGCCCAGCCGCGCTCTTTGTGATGCAGCGCGGTCAAGGCCAAGACAGCATCTGTGCTATTCACAACGTCACAGACCACGAGCAAACGTGGGAGGTGCCGACAACATGGGCGCGTGGACATGTGGCGGATCTAGGTGTAGGTGAGGGATCGTGGAATGACGAAACACGAACCGTGACGTTGTCACCTTACGCATTTATTTGGCTCCGCGGCTAGCTGTCGGGTGTTTTCGTACCGTAATGGCTTGCGTAATAGTCGCGGTAGGATGCGTCGCGTACGGCGTCGAGCCATTCTGTATTCGCAAGGTACCATGCAACGGTAGCTTTCAAACCCGATTCTAATTTATAGGCGGGTTGCCAACCGAGTTCGTTTGCGAGTAGAGACGCATCGATTGCATAGCGATAGTCGTGGCCCGGACGGTCTTTGACGAAGGTGATGAGGGCACGACTGGTTCCAAGTGGGCGACCCGTGGCTTCATCCACGAGGTCAACAAGGGTTTTGACGAGGTTCAAGTTTGAGCGTTCGTTGTTGCCGCTGATGCAGTAGGTGCCGCCTGTTGCTCCGCCTCGTAAGATCACCTCGATAGCTGCCGCGTGATCTTCCACATGAAGCCAGTCGCGCACATTGCTGCCCGTACCGTACACAGGGATTGGGCGCTGTTCAAGCGCATTTTGGATGACCACCGGGATGAGCTTTTCTGGGAATTGGTACGGCCCGTAGTTGTTCGAGCAGTTCGACACGACGATAGGCATACCATACGTATGGTAGTACGCACGCACGAAATGGTCGCTGGCGGCTTTCGAGGCTGAGTAGGGTGAGCGCGGGTCGTACGGCGTGGTCTCGGTGAAAAACCCTGATGCGCCTAAGCTGCCGAATACCTCATCTGTCGAAATATGGTAGAACCGAAAGAACTCCATCGGCGCAGCGGCATGGGACCACGCAGTGCAAGGCTACGGTGCCGACGGTGTTGCTTCGGACGAAAGCCAGTGGGTCGCGGATGGAGCGGTCGACGTGGCTTTCGGCTGCGAAATGGACGACGGTCGTGAAACGGTGCTGCTCGAACAGCTTGGCTAGCAACGACAGGTCGGCAACATCGCCGTGGACGAACGTGTAGTTTGGAGCAGCTTCGATAGCTTTGAGGCTGAGCAAGTTGCCCGCGTAGGTGAGTGCATCGAGATTCACGAAGTGCACGTTGGGATAGCGCGGTACCATGCGGAGCAAAAAGTTGGAGCCAATAAACCCGGCTCCGCCCGTAACTAAAACGCATTCGAAGTGATGCGCGAGAGGCGTTTGCATTCGTTGTGTTCGTGGTTTAACCTTGGCGGCGCGTTTAGTACACCAAACCTGTGACATGCCGTTGACGGCACATATGCTCATTTTGATCGTGCCCGTTGACTAACGTCGTCAACCCGCGCAAAAGTTCTTCCTTCGCCAAAAAAATGCATCCGCATTCAATTCGGATGCCTCCCATATGCCGAACACGCTGTACCTCCTCGACGCGATGGCGTTGGCGTATCGCGCCCACTTCATCTTCATCAATCGCCCGCTGATGAACAGCAAAGGGCAAAACACGTCCGCAACCTATGGTTTCACGAGCGCACTGCTCAAGTTAATCGAAGATCACCAAATCGAGCACATCGCCGTGGTGTTTGACGTAATGGGTGAGGGGGGCACTTTTCGGGATGAAATGTACGGCGAATACAAAGCCCACCGCGACCCGCCACCTCAGGACTTGCTCGACAACCTGCCTTGGATCAAAGATGTCGTCCTAGCGATGGACATTCCCGTCGTCGAGGTAGAGGGGGTGGAAGCGGACGATGTCATCGGGACGTTGGCACGGCAGGCTGAGGCCGATGATGCGGATGTCGTCATCGTCTCGCCGGACAAAGACTTTCAGCAGTTGCTTTCGGATCGAATCTCGATATTCCGCCCAGCCCGGCGCGGTGAGGCCTTCGACATGAAGACGGCTGATACCTTCCGCGAAGCATACGGGGTCGAGCCCATCCAATTCATCGATATGCTTGCGTTGATGGGTGATACTGCTGACAATGTCCCCGGCGTACCGGGCATCGGAGAGAAGACGGCGGCGAAGCTCATCCAGCAGTATGGCTCCATTGAAGCCTTACTTGAACATGCGCCCGACGTAAAGGGTAAGCGGGCGCGTGAAGGGCTGCTCAACCACGCGGATGATGCCCGCCTCAGTAAAAAGTTGGTCACGATTCTGACGGACGTGCCGGTCGACTTTGATTGGGATGCGTTCCATCGCGCCAATCCCGACCTGAACGCGATCCGTGCGCTCTTTAACACCTTCGAATTCAACACGCTGTACCAACGCGTCGAGAAGGTCGTTGGGAAGCTGCCTCCGACCGAAGGCCAAGGCGACTTGTTTACGCCAACTGCCAAAGCGGATGAAGCGCTGACCTTCGACTTTGGTGAATACGCGCCCGTACGGAGCTACGATGCGGATGCGGTTGCTTACCACGTCGTGCGGAATGCAGGCGAATTGGACGCATTTGTAGACCAACTCGCCCCCCAAACGCGTTTTGCCTTCGACACCGAGACGACCTCGACCAATCCCATGCTCGCCTCACTGGTTGGGATGTCGTTCGCTTGGGAAGCGGGTGAAGCATGGTACCTCCCTACGCCTTTACCTGATGGCACAACAACGGCTACAATCCTCGGCAAAATTGGGCCGCTTCTACAAGGAAAACAACTTCTTGGGCAAAACCTCAAGTATGACTTGAATGTGCTGGCGCGACCACCCCATCATCTTCATGTCGACGCCACGTTGTATGATACGATGATCGCATCCTACCTGATCGATGCGGAAAGTCGGCACAACATGGATGCGCTTGCCAAGAAATACCTCAACTACCGGCCGATTCCGATCTCCGACTTGATTGGGACCGGGCGTCAACAGATCTCGATGCGGGAGGTGCCGCTCGAAAAAGTCATCCCGTACGCTTGTGAAGATGCCGACATCACATTGCAGTTAGCTGATGTTCTTGCTGAAAAGCTCGACGTAGAGCCGGAATTGTTGGCCCTCGCACACGACATCGAATTGCCCCTGATTCCAGTGTTGGTCAAGATGGAGCAGTTTGGTGTTCGGGTCGATGAAGCGGTACTTCGTCAGCTTTCAGAGGCGATGCAAGCGGAGATGGACACGCTTGAGCAGCAGATCTATGATGAGGCAGGTGAGACGTTCAACATCAACTCCACCAAGCAACTCGGCACCATCCTATTCGAAAAGCTAGAACTGCCCATCATCAGCAAAACGGCGTCGGGCAAGCCTTCCACGAAAGAAAGCGTCTTGCAAGCTTTGGCTGCTGAGCATGCCTTGCCTGACATGATCCTTACGTGGCGGCAACTCACGAAGCTAAAAAGCACGTACGTCGATGCTTTGGGCGCATTGGTGCATCCGGAGACGGGGCGCATCCACACCAGTTTCAACCAGACGGTCGCCGCTACCGGGCGCTTGAGTTCATCTGATCCCAACTTGCAGAATATTCCCATTCGCACAACGCGCGGTCGAGAGATACGGAAAGCCTTTGTGCCAGCCGATGGGTTTCAGATGATCGCTGCCGACTATGCCCAAATAGAACTCCGCATCCTCGCGTCCATCAGCGGCGATGAGACCATGCGCGAAGCCTTCCGCACAGGCCGCGACATCCACACGGCGACGGCTGCGCGTGTGTTTGGCATCGCAGAAGATGAGGTCACGCGCGACCAGCGGAGGAAGGCGAAGGAGGTAAACTATGGTATTCCTTATGGGGTCTCCGCGTTCGGGTTGGCGCAGCGCCTGAAAACCTCAGTGAGTGAGGCCGATGAGTTGATCAAGGAATACCAGCGGTCGTTTCCGCAGGTGTCGCGCTACCTGAATCAGTCCGTCGAGAACGCGCGCACGAAGGGCTATGCGGAAACCTTATTGGGACGACGGCGCTACGTGCCAGACATCCAAGCGCGCAACCGAAACGTACGGTCGGCGGCCGAGCGGATAGCTGTGAACATGCCCATACAGGGCACGCAAGCCGACATGATCAAACGGGCTATGATCCGTCTCTACCGTGAAATGACGGAAGCGAACATGCGCAGCCGCATGCTCTTGCAGGTACATGATGAGCTTGTGTTCGAGGCCGTCCCAGAAGAAGTCGCTACGCTATCGGAGATGATTCGTGCCGCGATGATTGAAGCGCTGCCACTCGAAGGTGTACCCGTCGAGGTAGATCTAAACGTTGGGGCCAACTGGTACGAAGTGCATTAAGACAAAAGCCCACGCCATTCGATTTGGCGTGGGCTTGCTTAAGCAAATGGTGCGTGCTAGCGTTGTGAACGCTGATCGACGTATCAGGCCTATTTGGCGGCCTCTTCGCACAAGTCGAGGATGTACTGTGCACGCTCGGCTGCTTGGGTGCCGGGATATTTCACGGTGATATTGTACAGGGTTGGCGCAAGGGTGCGTCCGGTTTCTGATTCCCAGAATGCCGAAATATCGTTTTCTGCGCTCGCTAAGGCATCGGATACGATTTGTTCGATGTTGGCATCAGCGAAAGCACTTTCGATGGCTGTTTCAATATCTGCCTGCACCAATTCATCGTGCGCGAGCTCAGAGAAGGCCGAATTGAGGCCGCTGAAAACGCTGCTGGTGATATTCACCGCAAAGGAGCCCGCTGACGCTGCGAGTTGCCCAAGAGCGGCGCCGTCGATGTCGATCGAAATCCCGTCATCGCCTGATTGGGCATAGTCAGTTTCTGACTCGGTCGATTGGTACGTGCCTTGGCTGGCATCTTGGTTCCATGAACGGT
>CAYYHN010000062.1:0-11509 GCA_964471245.1 uncultured Rhodothermaceae bacterium
AAGGTAGCGGCCACATGGTCCACCACGAGCAACCTGAGCGTATCATCTCGCTTATTCGCGATAGGCTGATTCAGCAGTAAGGCAAACGCTAACCTCCTTACTCTTGTCGCAACGTATCCACCGGATTAGCAAGCCCCGCCTTCAGTGTTTGCGAGCCGATGGTGAGAAGAGCAAGGGCGAGCGTAGGGAGGATGCCAGCCATGAAGTACCAAACGTTCAGTTCGATGCGGTTCGCAAACTGCTGCAAGAGCACATTCGCCAACACATAAGCCAATGGCGTGGCGACCACGACGGCGATAAACACGAGCCGCACGTAATCGCGCGAGAGCAGCATCACAACGCCAGTCACATCCGCCCCCATCACCTTGCGGATGCCGACTTCCCGTGTCCGTGTCTCGGCCGTATAGCTGGCCATGCCAAGCAAGCCTAGCCCAGCGATGAGGATAATGAACCCGGTGAGTACACCGAAGAATTTGACGATGTCGTTCATAAACAGGTATTCGCGCGCCAACTGGTCGTCGTAGAACGCATAGCTGAATGCTGTCGTGGGCGCGACTTTTTTCCACGTCGCCTGCAACGCCGCCAAAGTACCCGCCACGTCGCCCAGACGCACCCTCACCACAGCGTGGCGGTAGCGCTCGGGCAGATACCGCAGCACAACCGGCTGATACCCACGGTCGTAGCCTCGCGTGTAAAAGTTGCTGACCACCCCAAGTACCATCGCCGAATGCGGATCGGGGTAGTTGTCGAAAGAGACCACCTGCCCAATGGCCGCCTCGGGCGAAGCAAAGCCCAAGGCAGTCACTGTTTTTTCGGTGATGAGGACAGGCTCGACGCCATCGTTGGTGGGCGACACCTCAGCGAAGTCGCGTCCGGCCAACAGTCGCACATTGAATTGCGACATAAAGTGGTCATCGATAGCATAAAACTGGATGATCATCGGTTCATCCATGCCATCAGCCTGAATATCCGTCCAGATCTTTCCACCGGCCGAGGGTAACCCGCTTACCGCCGCCACATCGACTACTTCGGCACGGTGCAGCAACTCGTTGCGCAGTGTCGCTATCGGTACACCTTGCAAATCAATGCTAATAAGTTGCTCCTCGTCAAACCCGTAGTCCGCGTGGAGGACGAGGCTCAGTTGCTGGTAGACGACGAGCGTAATGGTGATCCCCATGGCTGCTAGCGCAAACTGAAAGACGATCAACACTTTGCGCATCGCCACGCGGGCGAAGCCCTTGGCGGCGGTCACGCCTTGCAACACGAGGCTCGGCGCATACGCCGCCAGCTTGTACGCTGGGTACAATCCCGCCACGACACCAAGGCCAATAGCAAACAGGAGGAAGCTCACGTACAGCCCCATGTGCTGCATCGTGTCAAGCGAGATGTTGCGTAAGTCGAGATCTTCCTGAAAGCCAGAGAGTCCATTGAAGGCGGGTACCAGCCACACAAGCAGGACGCTGGCCAGCAGACAGGCGAGCACGGCGATGATGATTGCTTCGCTCAAGAACTGCTGCACGATCTGCCGCCGCTGCGCGCCAACCACTTTTCGGATCCCGATCTCCCGCGCCCGCTTCAGCGACCGCGCCGCAGTCAAGCTGATGTAGTTGAAGATTGCCGTCAGCATCAGCACGAGTGCGAAGACGCCAAAGAAGATGAGGCTGGTACGCGGCATGACGGGGGCAATCTGGTTGGCTAACTCGTCACCCAACGCGATGGTGGTGAGTGCTTGCAGATCGAGTTCAGGCGACACCTCCGTGGCCTGCGTATGCTGCCGCATGATGAGGTTGCGACTCACAGCTAGCACGTCGTCTGGACTAGCTTCGGCGTCGAGCAGAAGGTAGTTGTAGAATGTGGATGCATTCCCCCAATCGTCCAAGTTGCGCGCGACCGTGCTTTCGGTAAACAGCGGCAGTGTGGCAAAGGAAGCCAAGGCATCGAAGACAAGGTGCGTCTTGTGGTCGTGCTTAGCGAGGATGCCCGTTACAGTAAAGTCACCAAGTCCGTCACGGTGTAGAACTTGGCCCATTGGGTCTTGGTCGCCGAAAAATGCCGCAGCCATCGCGTCCGTCAATACGATGGAATACGGCATGGTGAGGGCGGTCTTCGCATCGCCACGAAGCAAGTGAAAGTCGAAGACCTCGAAGAACGTAGGCTCAGCGTACAGACCAGCGAGTGCATGCGTCTGCTCACCAAACGTTGCAGGACCGCCCATGCGCGTCAGCCGCACGACCTCGGCTATACCGGGACTCTCGGTGAGCAAGGCAGGTCCGAGTGGCCCCGGCGAAGTTGCCACACCAAACGTCCCAAACGCCCCCGTCACTTGTGAAGTCACACGGTAGATGCGGTCGCTGTTTTCGTGGAACCGGTCGTAGCTCATCTGGTCCCGCGCCACGGTGATGATCAACAAACACACCGACATGCTGACAGCCAAGCCAAGGATGTTGATCGCCGAAAAGGCCTTGTACTTGCGCAGGTTGCGTAGCGCAATAAGGACGTAGTTCTTGAACATGATGCTATTCCATATCAGGTCATGGAAACGAATGGAGGGAATCGCCCAGAGCACATGTGCCCAATACCGCAAACCAGCCCGGCGAGCCCCATACCATTGCACATCATCCTGAAACTCCTCGTCGAGATCGCCGATGACGCTCTCGTGTGCGGGTGCAAGGAAATAGGCGAGCAACCATGCGGCAAGCCGAGGAGGCGAGGGCGTATGTGTCGAAGAATGCACGATCAAATACCGGGGGTGAGGTTCGGAAGCCCATGCCAAGCCTGCTCATGCAAGCGCTTTACTGCATTGAGGGCTTGCATGCCCTTTGCCGTCAGCTTGTAGAACTTTTTGCGACGCCCCCCTCGCTTCTCCGTTGGTGCACTTTCCCACGTCCGCAAGTACCCTTTCTTCGCTAGCCGTTCCAGCGGGATATACACGGCTCCCACCGACACCTTCTTCTCAAGCAATGCTGCCAACTGCCGTCGTATTGCGAGGCCATACGCCTCTTCTTGCAACCGCCAGACCGACAGTAAGAGCAGCTCTTCCGTTCGCGTGAGTAGTTCCATGATGGTGCTTATGCTGAGTTAGAACTCATATGTTCTATGAAATAAAACATATTTAGTTACAGCACGATACTAGAGATTTTGGAAGGAGCTGCACACCAAGGCTCCAACTCCCAAGATTACAAGGCGTTGGATAATGTCCACTTACCCACACTTATTAACATTTCATGCACAAATAACTAGTCCTAAGCCCATTATTCCCAAGCATGAAGCACCAAATGCCTATACAAGCGTATGCGGCATACTTTTCTTGGTTTAGCTGCTGGTTTCTTCATACATTCCGGCGGCTTTTATACTATCTTGGGCTGCGTGTGCACAGCGTAAATGCTCCACGCCTTCCTAGCGTAAGTCGTTTCGTTTTAAGTAGATATCCGCAATGGGAAAAGTAATCGCGGTTGCGAACCAGAAAGGCGGTGTAGGCAAGACGACCACGTCCATCAATCTCGCGGCGTCGCTGGCCGCCACCGAGCACCCGACGCTGCTGATTGACTTCGATCCGCAGGCCAACGGGACCTCTGGTATTGGCGTGCGTAACGCTGCTGTATCCAGCTATGAGGTTCTTATCGGCGAGGTCTCCATTGAGGACGCCGTCGTCGATACGGAGATGCCGTTCTTGGACTTGGTACCGAGCAACATCAACCTCGTCGGAGCCGAGATCGAGATGATCGACGTGCTAGAGCGCGAGCGGATTCTGCGGCGTGCCCTCCGCCGCGCACGCCGCAAGTACGACTTCATCGTCATCGACTGCCCGCCGTCGCTAGGCTTGCTGACGCTGAACTCGCTCACCGCCGCCGACTCGGTGCTGATCCCGGTGCAGGCTGAATATTTCGCCCTCGAAGGGCTGGGGCAGTTGCTGAACACGATTAAAATTGTCCGCCAGCATCTGAACCCCGAACTCGAAATCGAAGGCGTGCTGCTGACAATGTTCGATACACGCCTGCGCCTCTCGAACCAAGTGGCTGACGAAGTCCGCCGCTACTTTGGCGACAAGGTGTTTCGCACCATCGTGCAGCGCAACGTACGCGTCTCGGAAGCGCCGAGCTTTGGCAAGCCTGTGCTGCTCTATGATGCCACAAGCATGGGCGCGCGCAACTACATTGCGCTTGCCCGCGAGATTTTACACAACAACCAACGCTTTCTGCGGCAACAAGAACATTATCCCGAACCTGCAACCTCCAAGCGTCCTTTGGCAATTAGTGGAACGATCCCTGCTGGCGCAACGAACGGCGTAACCCACACAAACGGCAACGGCAACGGCAACAGCTCCAGCAACGGGCACTCCTCCGCGGCCTCAAGTCCGTCGACGCCTGCGAACGGGTTTGTCTTGTAAATCACCCGCACCATTCTGCAACCCCGCCGGGCACATATCGCCCGCACCTTTGGCGGCCTCGCCACCGTGAGCTGCCAACGATCAGAAGCAACGAAGAGATATGGCGAGAAAAGCTGCACTCGGACGAGGACTCAACGCTCTGCTGTCGACCCCAGCAGGTAGCGATGATCCCATAGCCGAGGAACAGAAACAAGCCAACGGCGACGTGACACGAACGCCGCTGTATACGTTCGAAGACCGCGTGCGCCTGCTTGGCCGTGTCGCTGACTTGGAAGTGGAGCACATCCGCCCCAATCCGTACCAGCCACGCAAAGACTTCAACGAAACCGCCCTCAACGAACTTTCCGCCTCCATCACCCAACTCGGCATCATCCAGCCGATCACCGTGCGGGCGATGGGCCAAGGGCAGTTTGAAGTCATCTCGGGCGAACGCCGCCTACGCGCTGCCCGCCGTGCAGGGCTGCGGCGCGTACCCGCCTACGTCCGCGAGGCCGACACCGAGGCGATGCTGGAGATGGCCCTTGTCGAGAACGTGCAGCGGGAGGAGCTGAACCCCATAGAGATCGCCGTCGGTTACCAGCGGCTGATCGAGGAGTGCGACCTGACGCAGGAGCAAGTCTCCATCAAAGTCGGCAAGAGCCGCTCGCAGGTGGCCAACTTCTTGCGCTTGCTGAAGCTGCCGCCCCGCGTACAAGCCGGGCTCCGCGACGGCACACTGTCGGTCGGCCATGCCCGCGCCCTCATCAACGTCGATGACCCGGATGTGCAGCTTACGCTGGTTAAGGCTGTCAGCGACGACGACCTTTCGGTGCGCGACGTGGAGCACCGCGTCCGGGCGTGGCGTGAGGCGCAAGCCGCCGTCGAAGCCGAGCAAGAAGCTATTGACGACGCTCCGGCCCCCACGGTCTCGACGCCGGATATCAACACGCTGCAAATCCAGCAGTTTATGGACTTGCTTCGCAAACGCTACAGCACCCAAGTGAGCATCAAACCCAACAATACCGGTGGCGGACGCATCGAACTGGCCTATTACTCCCAAGACGACTTGGAACGGCTGATCGAACTGCTCGTACCGTAAGTCATCCGGCGGATGATTTGGAGGCATGCACATATGCAGGGACGGAAGTCCATCATAATTATGAAAGCCGGTGCGTGGCAACGCATCGGCTTTTTTGTATTCGGACTGCTTTGGGTAACAGCCTCTGCACATGGGCAAGGCATGCCCTACACCTATTCACCTAGCCAGCCTCCCTCGCTGCACCTCGTGGAGCGCGCCGTTCCACAGATGGCGATTCCACAGATGATGACCATCAACGGCCAGGCTCGTACTGCGCACTCGCCCCGACGTGCGCTGCGGCAAGCCCTGATGGTGCCGGGCTGGGGGCAGATCTACAATCGCCAATACCTAAAGCTGCCGTTCGTGTATGCAGCCCTCGGCGGTGTAGCCTACTTGGCGTTCGACCTGAACCGCGATTACAAGCAATACCGCGAAGCTTACCAGTACATCGCTTGGGAAAACTTGGTAGCGACAGAGGGCAATGGCATCGACGCAAACCCCCGCGCCTCCTTCAAATCGTCGTACGATGAGCTCGTCGCTGAGTTAGGTTTTGAGCCATTGGTATCGGGATTGCAACAAAGAAGAGATAATTTGCGCCGCAACCGTGACTTTTCTCTGATTGGCATCGGCTTGGTCTATAGCCTTACGGTATTGGATGCGTATATCAGCGCGCATCTGCTCGATTTTGACATCGGAGAAGACCTCACGGCCCGCGTGCAACCACACACAACGGGCGCGTCGTTTTCGCTCCAATTCCGATTCTAAGGCGGCTTTTTTCTGTGCCCACCGCTTTTTCCGCCATCGTAGCGCTTTCTGAACGCTTCGCAGATCCGATGAAAACGTGTACAGCTACACGGTTTTAAACAGATCTACGAAACAAGAAGGGCCGCTTCCGTATTTTTAGCGATTCTGTCGCGGGCGGCCATGGCCCGGCACAGGCACTCTGTTTCCGAAATACACCGGATAACGTGAACCCAGCCAGCAAATCACGCCACTTTTTTTAAGTGATTTGGCTGTTCACCTAGATTTTTGCTAGACTGAGACTGATTTTGTGCAGGCCGATTTGGTGGCAGGCGAAGAAATACAGTCCACAGCCTCTACTTGTGCAACACGCCATGATGATGTCCGAAGGCTCCCCACAACACGCTGATGTCGCCGTCAAGACGCGCCCTGCGCTGCTCGACAAGTGCGCCCGTTTTTTTGCTCCTGACAGCCTCTACATGCAGGTCAAGAACGCGGATCTCTACCCGTTCTTCCGGCCGATTGAACGCAACGACGGCACCCGTGCTATCATCGATGGGCGCGAGATCGTCATGGCGGGCTCAAACAACTACCTCGGCTTGCTGTCCGATCCGCGTGTGAAAGAAGCGGCGGCTAAGGCCATCGAGGTCTATGGTACGGGCTGCACCGGGAGTCGCTTCCTGAACGGCACGCTCGACTTGCACCTGGAGTTGGAAGACCGCTTGGCCAAGTTCATGGGCACGGAGGCCGCCATCCTGTTCTCGACGGGCTACATGACGAACCAAGGCGTCATTCAAGCCTTAGCAAGCAAAGGCGATATCATCTTCTCGGACAAGGACAATCATGCCTCGATTGTGGCCGGGACGCAAGCCAGCATCGCAGAGACGCGGCGCTTCCGCCACAACAACATGGCGCACCTGCGCAAGATGATCGCCCGCGCCAAAGACGAGCGCCCCGATGCCGGACTGATGATCGTCACCGATGGCGTCTTCTCGATGAACGGCGCGCTGGCTCAGGTGCCCGAGCTGGTTGAGATCGCTGAAGAGTTTGGCGCTGTCTTAATGCTCGACGACGCTCATGCGGTTGGCGTCGTAGGTCCGGGCGGTCGTGGTTCGGCTGCGCACTTTGGCATGAGCGACCGCGTCCACCTCACGACCGGCACGTTCTCGAAGAGCTTCTCGTCGCTCGGCGGCTTTGCCTCCGGCGACAAAGAAGTCATCGGCTTCATCCGCCACACTGCATCGACGCACATCTTTAGCGCTTCGATGCCGCCTTCGACCGTGGCGACGGTGCTGAAATGCCTCGACATCCTCGAAGAGCAGCCCGAACTCGTCGAGCGCCTCGCCCAGATCTCCGACTATATGCGCAACGGCTTCCGCAACCTCGGCTTCGATGTGTGGACCAGCCAAGCGCCGATCATCCCGGTCGTCGTCGGCGACTTGGAGACGTGCTTCCTCTTCTGGCGCGACCTGCTCGAAGAAGGCGTCTTCGTCAATCCCGTTGTACCGCCAGCTGTCCCACGCGGGCAGTCGCTGATGCGTACGTCGTACATGGCCACGCACACCAACGACGAACTCGACTTCATTCTCGAAGCATTCCGTCGCGTCGGCCTCAAGCATGGCATCATCAACCCCAGCGCATCCAACGGCACCGAAGTGCACGGCGACGGCCTTGCCACGAGCATCCTCGATGTCAACGTCAAAACAAACGCCGGATAACGATATAAAACGCTACATACTATTTTTTTCAGAAGGACGAGTCTTACTTTAGGCGCGTCCTTCTTTTTTGATGCAGGCTTATGGCAACGTCCACCACCACTGATGTCATCGTCCGCCCGGTCAAGACGAAAGCCGACCGCAAGCGGTTTCTCGACTTCCCGTACGACCTTTACCGCGGCAATCCGTACTTCGTGCCACCGCTACGCATGGACGTAGCAAATACCATCAATCCCGACAAAAACCCGTTCTTCGAGCACGGCGACATGCAGTTGTTTCTCGCAGAAGATGCAAACGGCAACATGGTCGGGCGGGTGGCAGGCATCAAAAACGGGATGCACCTCAAGAAGTACGACGACGGCAACGGCTTCTTCGGCTTCTTCGAATGCATCGAGGACTACGCCGTAGCCGAGAAGCTGCTCGATGCCGCTCGCAACTGGGTCGAGGCGCATGGGCTCACAGGCATGCGCGGCCCGACCCACCCCACCCTTACCGACATCTCGGCCCTCTTGGTTGATGGCGTCGACCGTGTGCCGTTCATCCTGATGCCATACAATCCGCCGTACTACGAGCCCTTTGTGCTCCGCTACGGCTTCGAGAAGGCGATGGTCACATGGGCCTACTACCTCGACGACGAGCATGTCCAAACCGCGAAGCTCGAACGCGGCGTCAACATCGTGAAGCGCCGCAACCCAAACCTGAGCTTGCGGGCGTTCGACATGAAGCGGTTCGACGAGGAGATCGCCACGATCATGGACATCTACAACGAGGCGTGGTCGGAGAACTGGGGCCACGTGCCGTATACCGATGCCGAGGCCGCTTACCTCGCCAAAGAAGTCAAACCCGTCATCGACCCGCGCCTCATCTACATCGTCGAAGACGCAGGCGTACCGATGGCGTTCGTCATCTCGCTCCCTAACCTCAACCGCGCACTCCACAAGGTCAAGAACGGACGTCTCTTCCCGTCCGGCTTGTTCAAGATCCTCTGGAAAGCCAAAGTGCAAGGCATCGACGAGGTCCGCATGCCCCTGATGGGCGTCCGCAAAGCCTACCACGGCCGCGGCATCGATGCGCTGCTCGTGCTCGAAACAATCCAACGTGGCATGGAGCTCGGCTTTCGTGCCTGCGAAATGAGTTGGGTCCTCGACAGCAACAAACCCCTCGTCAACGCCCTCGACAAAATGGGCGCTCACCGCGACAAGGAGTACGGGCTCTACGAGATGCGGTTTTGAGTGACGGAAGGTGCGAAACATCCGCATAAACCACGCGGTTCATGCTGTACGCTGCAATTGAAATTGAGGAGCATTATGATTCCACAATTAGCTAACGACTTTAGAAGAGCCGCACGTCTTTCGCAAGCAAATCAACGCCGCATTGCTGAGGCACTCAAGCCGCTCCTAGATGAAGCTGAAGCCTCCGAAGTGGAAGCAGCCCAAGCATCAGTGGATCATTCAGCTTCTTTTTTTGACTTGGTGCACGACCTTGAAGGCGTATTTGACGGCCCGGGCGACCTTTCAACTAATCCGCAACATCTTGAAGGGTTTGGCGCAAGTAATAGACCATGACGACCACGCTGCTTCTAGACACAGGTCCCCTTGTTGCTTTTCTGGATAGCAACGACTCCTATCGAGCATGGGCCAGAAGCCAGTTCGAAGTACATCGTCCACCTTTGCTTACTTGTGAAGCTGTGCTAGCAGAGGCCATCTACCTCCTAAAACGCAACGGCTTTAATCCGTCCCCCATTTTCACCATGTTAAGGCGCGGCGCACTCCTGATTCCATTTGCACTAGCCGAACACGAGGCACAAATTGAAGCGCTGATGACGCGATACAACAACGTGCCAATGGATCTTGCCGACGCCTGCCTTGTGTGCATGAGCGAAATGTATCCCAACAGCAGCGTCCTCACACTGGATACCGACTTTGCCATCTATCGGCGCTTTGCCAACAAGCCTGTTCCAACGATTGCCCCCTGGCACACAGGTTAGCGGAAAGTGATAGCTGGATGCGATGAGACCACACTGGTGTTAGTAGCGGCCATATTGCATCTTGTAGTGCGTCTCCGTTTCAGCGACTATGCGAAAACCCAACCGCTCATAGAGCACGCGTGCAAGGTTCACCTTTAGCACACGTAGCGCCACAGGCAGCGGGCTAGAAAAAGGCGGAGACTTTGACTCGTAAAACAACCTCCTCAGCCCTCAAGTGCCTTAAAAAGGTCTCTAAATTAGCACGCACATGAAAAACTAGACTACGAGTTCCTTCACCCAGACTGTCTGGATGTGGTTCTAGAAAAGCACTCTTGGTCATAGCATTGGAGTTTGGCGTACGAAAGCACACAAATTCTATGGCAACCTCTGTGCCTCCTTCGCTAAGCATCAAATTAATGCCTCTGGATCCTTTTCGATAGGATAAATGTGGCATGTCCGAGTCGATACGTGGCAGACTAAAACCTTCTTCATCCACTAGGAAGTGAAAAGCTGGCAAGACCTTACCATAAAACTTGGGGAAACGCGCACTGTTTTTCCATGAGATCTCGGATGCTACTAGCTCTCTTAGGCTTGGATCCTGCGGGTGTTTGCGTACGATTCCGCGTTCAGACAAAAATGCAAGTATGTCTTCACGAATAAAAGAAAGAAGGGCTATAATAGCTAGGAGGCAAGGAACCCCCAGCCAAAACCAAAATCCATAACTCATTTCTCGTTCTGCAAAACCCTTGTTTTGTTTACGCCATCGCCATACCAGGGCGGACGACAGGCGCTTCGACTTCGTTGTTGTTGAGCGCTTTGAGGTAGGCGTTGGGGTCGTGGTGAATGGCGTCTTTGGGGAGCCAATCCCAGAGCCACTGTAGGTCTTCCTGAATGGGGCGAAGGAAAACGTCGGGCAAGTCGGTGCATTCGCCATCGAGGTAGGCGCGTAGATGGGCGTTGGTGCGGATGCGGTGGAGCATCTTCTTGTGGTTGCCGAGGTACTTGTGCCCACGCTCGGAGCCCCAGCCGCGCAGCACCTGTTCCATCCGCGACGGCGTGTGCTTGACGGCACGGAAGCGGCGCACCATTGCCCGTGGCGAGAACGCATAGTCGTATACGTCGCAGACATGCTCGAAGAATTGCTCCCACGTGTAGTTCTTGGGCCGCACGTTCATCGAGTGCAGTTGGTTGAGGAAGTGGAACGGGACGTTGAGCACACGGCCTTCGCGCTGGTAGCGCAGGTTGTCCGGCGCGTTGCGACCGTACGACATCAGTAGCGAGAAGAACGGGAAGACGCCGGGCGCAAGGTCGATGAAGCGCTTGGTCAGTTCGAACGGCTCGTCGCCTTCGTCCACATCGAGGCCGAGAATGAGGTTGCCTTGGAAATACGGGATGTAGCGCATCACCATGTTGGCTTGCTCGGCGATGCGTTCGACCTTTTCATGCCCCTTCGCCGAGCGCATCGCCGACTTGCCACCGACATCGTACCACGACTCGATGCCCGGCAGAATGACGCGAAAGCCGTTCTTTTGAAGCCGCTTGCAGTTGGCCTCCTTCAGCAGCGAGAGCGATGTCTCTGCGATGAACGTCAGCGATCCGGGTGGAATGGCCTCTTCGATCGCGCCGAGGTAGTCGTTGAACCG